>NZ_JABUMQ010000042.1:0-45615 GCF_013336645.1 Myxococcus sp. CA039A
GCCGTCCCCTCGTCGGCCCGGCCCCCAGCGGCCCCAGCCTCACGCTGTCCAGCGGCTTCGGTCACTCGCGACTTTCCGTGGAGGACTCGGACGGACGGCGGCTCGCGGACGTGCGTCGCTCCGAGGACCAGTACGTGATGCTGCGGCTGCCGGAGCGCGACGTGTACTGGTTGCGCACGCCCACCAGTGAGGCCCGCGTCACCCTGGCGGAGCTGTCCCAGGAGGTGCTGCCGGACCTGAAGCCCCGCGAGCTCCAGGAGCGCGGTCCCGCCGAGGAGGCCCTGCGCCGGGGCCTGTTCGCCGTGCCGCTCGACAAGGACTTCTATGACCAGTACGTGGTCGCCGCGGGTCTGGTGCCGGTGGACTTCTCCCGCGCCTTTCCTCCAGCCGCGGGCGGCGGCGACTTCGTGTCCCGGCGCTTCGCGATGGCCAGCCCCTCCGCCTCCTCCGCGTGGGAGGTGGGCCTCGTGGGGCATCAGGCGCCCCTGGGGCTGAGCAGGTTCTCCACCGGCCCGAGCCTCTCCTGGCGCGATGACACGTGGCCGCACCTCTATTACGGCGCGCGCGCCACCTACTCGCTGATGCCGGTGGCGTTCGAGGGCATCCGCACGCACCGCACCACGGTGCAGGGCCTCTTCGGCCTGAGGGATGGGGAGCGCACGCCGCTGTTCCTCGAGGCGGGACTCGGCTGGGGTGTGCTGGGGGTGACGTCGCCGAACAAGCGCATGTGGGACCCGACGCTGCTGACGACACACGCGGCGGCGGGCGTGGCGGGGCGGCTGCTGGGACTGAAGCTGCGACTGGCCGCGACGGCCTCAGCGGACCGCGTCACGCTGGACGGCGATGACAGGTGGGACCGGATGTTCGGCGTCGAGCTGGCGCTGAGACGCTGACACCGTGCGGCCCGGGGGAGAGCCTTCGTGATGCGACCTGTCTGGATGACGCTGCTCGTGCTCACCGTGGGCTGTGACGGAATCGACCTGAAGCAACTCGTCCGTCAGCACAATCCCCTGTCCCGCTTCGAGCCCGAGCCCTCCGGCGAGAACTGCGAGCACGGCGGACGGCGCACGCTCACGGGCCTGGACCTGGACGACGACGGCGTCCTGGACGACGCCGAGGTGAGCAGCACCTCCTACGACTGTGCCCTGGCACCGCCGCGAGTGCTGGTGGTGACGCAGACGCTTCCTCCGGGGACACCCTGCCCGTTGGGCGGCCAGCGCTTTCGCGCGGGCCTGGACGTGAATGGCGACGGGCAGCTGGAGGACGCGGAAGTCACGCAGGAAGTCGTCACCTGTCGGGATGCGTCCACCGTGGTGTACCGCGTGAGCGACCTGAACTCGTATCCCCTCGCCTGTGACGAGGGGACGTCCCTCCTGGAGGCAGGGCCGGACCTGGATGGCGATGGAGCGCTGGGCGACACGGAGCGCCGCGCGCAAACCATCGTCTGCGCTCCCGCGTCGATGGTCCGCGTGCGCCCGCAACCCGAGCCGCCCGGAGCCCGCTGCGCCTCCGGTGGCACGCGCCTCAATGTGGGCACCGATACGAACGGCAACGGCACACTCGAGGACTCCGAGGTGGCCACGCGCACCTACGTGTGCCTCTCCGAAAACACCTTCACAGGCGACTACTATCTGCGCGACGCGGTGGACCTGGAGGTGCTGCGCTCCCTCTCCCGCATCCAGGGCTCGCTGAACATCCAGGACACCGCGTTGGCCGAGCTCGTCCTGCCATCGCTCTCCGCGGTGGAGGGGCCGCTGTACGTGGGCGGCAACACGGCCTTGACGCGTCTGGAGATGGACGGGCTGCGCTTCGTGGGCGGCGACGTCGCCGTCTACTCCAACCCGGAGCTGGAGACGCTGACGCTCGGGGGCTCGACGGAGCAGGGCATCCTGTGGGTGGAGCGGGACTTGTCCGTGCAGCAGAACCCGCGCCTCGCCAGCCTGGATGGGCTGAAGAACGTGAGGCCCCGGGGCAGCCTGTCCTTGTTCGACAACGACTCGCTCACCCTCCCTGCCTCGTGGAACCTCACGGAGCTGCCCGGCTCGCTCGATGTCATCGGCAACGCGAAGCTGACCCGACTGCCCTTCCGCGTCCTCAAGCAGGTGGGTGGCTCCATCGCCATCAATGAGAACCCAGCGCTGACCGAGCTGGAGCTGACGCAACTGGAGACGGTGGGCAACACCCTGACGCTCCGCCAGAACGGCTCGCTGACCGACCTGTCGGGCCTGCCCGTACTCCGGACGATTCAGGAGGGGTTCTACGTGACGGACAACGACGCCCTGGTCTCCACATCGGGGCTGGGCGAGCTGCACAGCGTGAGCTGGCTGTCCCTCGCCGACAACGACGCCCTGACGGCCTGCGACTTCCCCCGGCTGACGGCCATCCACGGCCGGTTCGACCTGACGCGCAACAAGGCGCTGACGCACCTGGGGACCTTCCCGGCCCTGTCCTCCCTGCCGCGACTGGCGCTCTCGGAGAACGACGTGCTGAACGACGTGTCGGGGCTGGGCAACCTCCGAAGCATGGAGGAGCTCGAGGTGACGGGGAACCCGACGCTCAAGCACCTGGATGGGCTCTCACACCTCAAGTCGCTGACGAAGCTCAAGGTGGACTCCAATCCCGCGCTCGAACGACTCGGGTTGGGCGGCCTCCTGGAAGTGCGCCAGACGCTGGACATCGTCTGGAACACGGCGCTGCCCACCTGTCTGGCCAACACCTTCGCGGACCGGGTGTTCATCGGGACGGAGCGCGACATCCGGGGCAACGACGACACGGCCACCTGCGCGACGCCGGTGCTCCCTGTCGGCGATACAGCAGCGCAGGGCGCGTGGGCCCCCCAAGGAAGCACTCGATGAGATGGTCATGGCTGGCGTTGCTGCCCCTGGTGATGGGCTGTGAAGCCCTCCGGTTGAGCGAGCTGTTCCCCGCGCTCTCCCGCACCATCGTGGAGCCTCCGGGGGAGCGCTGTCCCCTGGGAGGACGGGTGATGTTCGTGGGCACGGACCTCAACGCGAACAGCGTGCTCGACGATGACGAGGTGACGAGCACCGAGGTCCAGTGCGCCATCGTCCCCGACCTGCTGGTGATTGTGGAGCCGGTGCCCTTCGGGACGCGGTGCCTGGGAGACGGCCAGGTCACCCGCGCCGGGCACGATGCGAACGGGAACCACACATTGGACCCGGAGGAGGTCGCCCGCGAGGTGTACACCTGCTGGAAGGTCTCCGACGCGCCCATCCTCTCCCGCGTGCGCATCCCCGAGCCGCCCCCGAGTTCCTGCTCCGAGCCCACCAGGCTCACCATCGTCGACACGGGGCCCGACGAGAACGGCGACAAGAACCTCGACGACGACGAGGTGCGGACCACGCTCTCCCTCTGCGCGCAGGAGCCCCAGCTCCTGGTGGAGCTGGACTGGGAGCCGGCGGGTGAGAAGTGCGCGGCGGGCGGGACTCGCGTCTTCGCGGGCATGGACCAGAACACCGACAGGGTGTTGGACGCCTCGGAGGTCCTCGCCTCCAGCTTCATCTGCCGGGACCGGAACACCTTCGAGGGCGACTTCCTGGTGCGGAACGACACGGACCTCGCCGTGCTCCAGGGCATCGGCCGCATCCGAGGCACCCTCCAGTTCCGGGGCGGCGGTCCGTCGCTCTCCCAGGTGAGGGTGCCCTCACTGGAGGTCGTCGATGGCGCCGTGGTCATCGAAGGCAATCCCTCCCTGACGCGCATGCAGTTGCCCGGCTTGCGCTTCGTCGGACAGGGGCTGGAGATTCGCGGCAACGACATGCTGGAGACGCTGGAGGTCGGCGGCGCGAGCGGCGAGAAACTGTGGGTGACCACGAATCTGGCCGTCGAGTCCAACGCCCGGCTGACGAGCCTGGACGGCCTCCGGTTCGTGGTTCCTCGCGGCGGCGTGCTCCTGAAAGGCAACGCGGCGCTCACGCACGCGCCCGAGAGCCCGGGGCTGCATTCCATCCAGTTCCTCGAGGGGGCGTTGACCATCAGCGCTCACGGCACGCTTCCGAGGCTGCCCCTGCCCAACCTGGTGCGAGTGGCCGGGGACGTCGTCATCGAGGGCAACACCCACCTGGTCACGCTCGGGGGGACGAAGCTGGAGTCCGTGGGTGGAAACCTGCGGGTGAAGGGCACCCCCCAACTGCCGAACCTCATGGGACTGTCGTCACTCCAGGTCGTCTCCGGCGAGCTGGAGGTGAGCGAGAACGCGGGGATGCTCAACTCCTACGGTCTCTTCTCGCTCCGGCATGCGGGGAGCATCACCTTCGCCCGCAACGACGCGATGACGGTGTGGGGGGACCTGCCCGAGCTGCGGAGCGTGGCGACGGGCATCTCGGTGGACTCCCTCCCGGAGCTCAAGACCCTGGGTGGCCTGATTCCCCTCGTGAACGGGCCCTGGCTCTCCCTCGACAACAATCCCAAGCTGACCGCGCTACATGGGCTGGCGAACCTGGAACATCTGCGGGGGCTCTCGGTGCGGCGCTGCGACGCGCTCGGCAACCTGGGTGAGTTCGCGAAGCTGCGCACCATCGAATCGCTGATGGTGGAGGACAACGCCAACCTGACCCGCCTGGGGTTGGACACGGTGCAGGAGGTGTCCAGCTACCTGTCCGCCCAGCGCAACCCGCGGCTTCCCACCTGTCATGTCCTCGAATTCGTGGGGCGCGCCTATACAGGCACCCCCGGCGTGCTCTTCGTGGCGGACAACGACGACCAGGCCACCTGCCCATGAGTCCGTCTGGCGGGGACAGCGCGCGCGACGAGAAGCGACCAAGAGGACCTCCGATGCGATGGACCTGGGTTGTTCCGCTCTTCTTGCTGGGGGGCTGCGATGCGATTCGCCTCGGCGACTTCCTCGAACCCCACGCGACGCTGATGCGCAAGGAGCCAGAGCCCGCGGGCGAGCACTGCGAGCATGGCGGGGAGGTGATGCTCGCGGGACCGGACGCGAATGACGATGGGCTCTTGTCCGACGACGAGGCGGACAGCATCCAGTACTCCTGCGACAAGGCGCCCCCGCGAGTCGTGCAGCGCACGCGGGAGGAACCGGCGGGCCCGCATTGCGAGCACGGCGGTCGCCGGGTGGAGTCGGGCATCGACACTGACCTGGATGGCGTGCTCGGCGACACCGAGGTGACGGCCGAGGAGTACGTCTGCGCCACGACCTTCCCAGGGGTCTTGGTGCGCACGCGGAGGGAGCCCCGGGGCGAGGCGTGTCCGCTGGGCGGCCAACTGACTCACGCGGGCAACGACACGAACCAGGACGGCATCCTGTCCGACGACGAAATCACCCGCGCGGTCTACGGCTGCCAGGAGCCGGACACGGTGCTCACGCGCGTGGTGGGGCTCGGGACGCGCGAGGACAGTGAATGCGGCTCCTCGGACGTCTACGCCGTGGAGTCGGGACCCGACCTGGACCAGGACGGCACCCTCGACGACGACGAGCTTCGCGCCTCCACCCGCATCTGCAGACCGCCGGGGAGCATCCTGACACGCCAGCACGCGGAGGCGCCCGGCGTGAACTGCATCGCTGGCGGCGTGGCCGTGGCCTACGGCGGAGACGAGGACGGGAGTCTGGTGTTGGAGGAGCTGGAGGTCCTGGGCCGGCAGTACGCATGCCGGTCCGCCGCCACCCATGACGGCACCTACGAGCTGCTCGACGCCACGGACGTCGCCGCGCTCCAGAACATCTCCCACATCCGAGGAGGGCTCATCATCTCCTCGCAGGTGGCCACGGAGGTGGTGCTCCCCGGGCTGGAGTTCGTCGAAGGCTCCGTGGACATCCACGACAACCCGCTGCTCGTGCGCGTGGCGCTCACGGGGCTTCGCTTCGTCCGGGATGACGTGGTCATCGCCCGCAATCCGCAACTGAACTCGCTGATGTTCGGCCCCGCCTCCTTCCCCCCGAGCCGCGAAGTCCAGGTGGGCCGGAGCCTGAGGGTGGAGCAGAACGCCCGGTTGTTCTCCCTGGCGGGGACGGGCGCCCTCACCCCTCGACAGGGCCTTGAAATCACGGACAACGCCGTCCTCGAAGGCGCGGGGACCTTCAGTTTCGTCGAGAGCATCACGGGCACCGTGAGAATCACGGGCAACCCAGCGCTGAGAGACGTTCCACTGCCGCAGGTCGCCCTCGTCGGGTCCCTCCACATCGTCGACAATCCCTCGCTCCTTTCGCTGGCCGGGCTGCGCAAGCTGCGGAACATCCCGGGTGACGCCTCCCTCGTCCGCAATGAGGCGCTGGAGGACACCGCCCTGCTGGAGAACCTCCAGACCGTCGGCCGGGAGTTCGTGGTGTCGGGAAACCCTCAGCTCAAGCGCCTGGAGCTGCCCAACTTCTCCCGGGTGGGGGGCTTCACCATCGAGAACAACAACAACCTGTCCGTCCTCGGCCCCATGCGGGCCTTGCGGGACGTGGGTCCCTACTTCCGCGTCATCGGAAATCCGAGGCTGTATCAAGTCACGGAGCTGGGCTCCCTCCAGAGCATCCGCGGCGAGCTGGTCATCACCAACAACCGGTCCCTGATGGACCTGTCGGGCCTGGAGCGATTGACCATCGCCAGCAACCTCTACGCGGATGGGAACACGAACCTGCCGACCCTCGTCGGGCTGAAGGGCCTGCGCGAGGTGGACGGCCTGACGGTCCGGGACAATCCCAGCCTCACGGAGCTCCGGCTCGACTCGCTGGCCCAGGTCCGCGTCGGCTTCATGGTCACCGGCAACACGTGGCTCCCCTCGTGTCGGGCCACCCTGCTCGCGGAGGCCGTCCACACGGGCGCCCTCGACGAGCGCGTCATCGATAGAAACGACGAGGCGGCCACGTGCCCGCCGTAGCCCGCCTCGCGGGCGCTCGCTGACGCCAGGGCTCCGGGCGGCCCGCGCACGGCCCGTCCGCCCGCCTGGAGGACCTGCGCTGTCCGGTGCGTTCTCTCCCAAGGGGAGCGAACCGCATGGCCAAGCCCGTCATCCTCGCGGTGGACGACGACACGGAAGTGCTGCGCGCGGTGGAGCGCGACCTGCGGCGGCAGTACGGCCGCGAGTACCGCGTGCTGAGCGCGGACCGGGGTGAGGCGGCGCTGGAGACGGTGCGTCAGCTGCGGCTGCGCGGAGACCCGGTGGCCCTCTTCCTGGTGGACCAGCGCATGCCAGGCATGTCCGGCGTGGAGTTCCTGGAGCAGGCCAAGGCGCTCTACGACGAGGCCCGGCGCGTGCTGCTCACCGCGTACGCGGACACGCAGGCCGCCATCCACGCCATCAACGAAGTGCACCTGGACCACTACCTGCTCAAGCCGTGGGAGCCTCCCGAGGAGCGCCTCTATCCGGTGCTGACCGACCTGCTCGAGGAGTGGTGGGCGCACCACCCTCCGACGTTCGAGGGCATCCGCGTGCTGGGCAACCGCTGGGCGCCTCGCTCCCATGCGCTGCGGGACTTCCTGGGCAGCAACCAGGTGCCCTACCAGTGGCTCGACGTGGAGGTCAGCGACGAGGGCCGGCTGCTGCTGGCCCAGGCCGGTGGCGCGGCCGTGGAGAAGCTGCCCCTGGTCCTCTTCCCGGACGGCACGCGGCTGATGGGGCCTTCCACGCTGGAGGTGGCCGAACGCATCGGCCTGAAGGTCCGCGCCACCAAGCCCTTCTACGATTTGGTCATCATCGGTGGAGGACCCGCGGGGCTCGCCGCCGCCGTGTACGGAGCCTCCGAGGGCCTGAGCACCGTCATGGTGGAGCGCAGCGCACCGGGCGGACAGGCGGGCACCAGCTCTCGCATCGAGAACTACCTGGGCTTCCCCGCGGGCCTGAGCGGCGGAGACCTGACCCGGCGCGCGGTGGCGCAGGCGGCGCGCTTCGGCGTGGAAATCCTCACGCCCCAGGAGGTGAGCGGCCTGCGCGTGGAGGACCCGTACCGCATCGTCACGCTGGCGGATGGGACGGAGCTGAGCTGTCACGCGCTGCTGCTCGCAATGGGCGTTCAATGGAAGAAGCTGGAGACCCCCGGCATGGAGGCGCTCACCGGCGCGGGCGTCTACTACGGCTCGTCGCGCACGGAGGCGGTGTCCTGCAAGGAAGAGGACGTCTACATCATCGGCGGCGCCAACTCGGCGGGACAGGCCGCGCTCTACTTCGCGCAGTTCGCCCGGCAGGTGACGCTGGTGGTGCGCGGCGACTCGCTGGAGCGGGGCATGTCCCACTACCTCGTCGAACAGGTGCGCTCCCTGCTCAACGTCACCGTGCTGCTCGACACCGAGGTGACGCGCGTGGAGGGCGGCGCCCACCTGGAGCGCCTCACCCTGGCCACGCGGGGACAACCCGAGCGCACCGTGCCCGCCAGCACGCTGTTCGTGATGATTGGCGCCGTGCCCCGGACGGAGTGGCTGGACGGACTGGTGGCCCGGGACGCGCGCGGCTACGTCCTCACCGGACCGGACCTGATGCCCGGAGGCCAGCGCCCCAAGGGCTGGAAGCCGGACCGTCCACCGTTCCTCCTGGAGACGAGCGTGCCGGGCATCTTCGCCGCGGGCGACGTGCGCCATGCCTCCATCAAGCGCGTGGCATCCGGCGTGGGCGAGGGCTCCATCGCCATCTCCTTCATCCACCAATACCTGAGTGAGGTGTGACGTGTCCGCGGACGTGAAGGAGCCCCAGGAGCGTCTGCGATGCCTGGAAGGCACGCTGCTGCGCCAGGAGAAGCTGGCCGCGCTGGGCCGCCATGCGGCGGGGCTGGCGCACGAGATGAACAACCCCGCCTCCGCGGGCCGCCGCGCCACCGAGCAGCTCACCCTGGCCATGGACGCGCAGGAGGACCTGTCCCTCGCGCTGGAGCGCTGGAAGCTGACGGAGGAGCAACGCGTGCTGCTCTTGCGCACGTGCCGGCAGAGCCAGGGCCGGGGCGCCACGCGGGACCTGGACCCGCTGACCCGAGGTGACGCGGAGGACGCGCTCGCGACCTGGATGGATGAACGCGGCGTGGTGAACGCGTGGGACCTCTCACCCACGCTGCTCGACGCGGCCATCGGACAGGAGAAGCTGGAGGCGCTGGCCCAGGCCCTTCCCGCCGACGCGCTGCCGGACGCGCTCGCGTGGCTGGAGGCGATGGTGCGCACGCGGGCACTGCTCGCGGAGGTGAAGCAGAGCACCACGCGCCTGGCGGAGCTGGCCGGCGCGGTGAAGTCATACACCCATGCGGGCAAGGAGCAGCTCGAACCCGTGGACGTCCACGAGGGCCTGGAGAACACGCTGCTGCTGCTCAACTACAAGCTGAAGCACGGCGTCGAGGTGAAGCGCGAGTACGACCGCGACCTGCCACGCGTCCAGGCCCTGCCCGGCATGCTCAACCACGTGTGGACCAACCTCGTCGACAACGCCATCGACGCCATGGGCGGCAAGGGCCATCTCACCGTGCGCACCGCGAAGGACGGTGACTTCCTGCTCGTGGAGGTGGTGGATGACGGGCCCGGAGTGCCGCCGGAGCTGCTGCCGCGCATCTGGGAGCCCTTCTTCACCACCAAGCCCATGGGCCACGGCACCGGCCTGGGCCTGGACATCACCCGCCGAGTCGTCGTGGACCGACACCACGGCGACGTGCGCGTGGAGTCGAAGCCCGGACGCACGTCCTTCCAGGTCCGGCTTCCGCTGAAGACACCTCCGCCGGGGTGACACCGCTACGCGCCGCGCAGCTCCTCGAGCTCCGGACGCGGATGTGGAGCGGACGCACGCGGACGCGCGGGCTCGGGGATGAAGGCGCTGTCGAGTTCGAGGGGCAGGCGGACCCGGAAGCGCGTCTCGCCCGGCCTGGAGGTGACGACCACCTCGCCTCGGTGCAGCGTGGACACCACGCGGTGGGTGATGCTCAGCCCCAGGCCCGTGCCCTCGCCCACACCCTTCGTGGTGAAGAACGGGTCGAAGACCCGGGGCAGCACGTCCTCGGGGATGCCGGGGCCGTCGTCCACCACCTCCACCTCCACGTGGTCTCCGTCGCCGCGCGTGCGCAGCAGCAGCGTACCCCCGCCGTTCTCCTTGATGGCGTCGGCCGCGTTCTCGATGAGACTGGTCCACACCTGATTCAGCTCCGTGCCGTACGCGGTGATGGGCGGCAGGCTCCGGTCATAGTCCCGCTCCACGCGCACGCCGCGCAGCCGATGCCCCAGCACGGCCAGCGTGCTCTCCAATCCCTCGTGGATGTCCACGCGCTGCAGCGGCGCTTCATCCAGGTACGTGTACGCCCGGGCCGCGTTCACCAGCGCGGCGATGCGTCCCCCCGCCTGCCCCACCTCTTCGAGCAGCACCGAGATTCCCCGCGTCGCGGCCACCCAGCGCAGCGTGCCCTTCAGCACGTCGCCCTGCAGCGACTCCAGTTCGTGCTCCAGTCGCTCGAGCGACAGGCCCGACTCCACCAGCTCCGGCGCCAGCACCCACGCGTCCTCCACGCCGCGCGCGCCCAGCCACCGCGCGAGCGCATCCTCCGCGTCTCCCCGGTCCAGGGGACTGCGGGAGACGGGCTCCAGCGAGGCGCGAGCCTCCAGCGCCCGCACCTGGGGCTCGGACAGCGTGCGGCAGTCCAGGGACAGCGCCAGCGAGGGCAGCTCTCCCAGCCGCTCCCCCAACTCGCGCACGCCGCGCATCACCGCCGACACGGGGTTGTTCAGCTCATGGGCCAGCCCCGCGGCCAGCGTTCCGAGCGACGCCAGCTTCTCCTGCTGGAGCGAGATGGACTGGAGCGCCTTCATGCGCTCGGCCATCTTCCGGAGGATCTCCCGGTTCGCCGTGGGACACTCCGCGAGCATCTGCCAGAAGGCCTTGTGACTGAGCCGCACCAGCCGGCAGTACGAGAGGGCACGGCTGCTGGCGAGGAAGCGCTGGCCGAGCAGCAGCGGCACCTCCCCGAAGAACTCTCCGGCGCGGAACACGGAGACGAGCGTCTCCACGCCTCCCACCGTCTTGGTGATGCGCAGCTCCCCTTCCAGGATGAGGTAGAAGGCAGCGGGTTCCCCTTCGTGGCCCAGCCACTCCTGGGGTTGAAGCTCCACGTGCGTGGACTCGCCGCGCAGCCACTCGGCCTCCTCGGGGTCCACGTCGGAGAAGAGCGAGACGGTCCGCAGCTCCGACAGGAAGACAGCCGCCCCGTCGCCTTCCTCCGCGCCTGCCGAGGTGGGCGGAGGGCTCGTCGGCGACAGGCCCTGGGCCTCCGTGCGCGGATGGGGAGCGGCGTGCGGCTCCATGCGGAGCTCCTTCCTGTCAGGGTTCCCCCAACATTGCGCCCCGTCCGCGAGTCTCGCTTCCCCACATGCTCCGTCGTCCGCCACCCTGCCGGACATGCGTCGCGCGGGAGCGGACAGCCAGGCGGAGGCCGCCTGCTCCCAGTCGGGTGAGGCCCCCCCTCGAGCCCCAAGGCGCCGGGCGCCTACAGGACTTGCATCCCACGGTCCATGTCGATTCCGGGTCCACGGGGCCATCCGGAGATGGACACCCTTCCTCGGACCCAGGCAGCATCGAAGGGACATGGGAAGCGAGGACATCGTCACAGCGCTGCGCCGGGTTTCACTGTTCTCCCGGCTGGGCGACGAGCAGCTCCACTGGGTGGCCAGTCATGGGCGCCAGCTTCACTTCGCCGCAGGGACTCGAGTCGCCGCGCAGGGAGACCCCGCCGACGGCCTGTCCGTCATCCTCGAGGGACGCACGGTGTGGTCCCGCCGGGTGGGAGACCAGGACGCCCCCACGGGCACGCTGGAGGCGGGCGACATCTTCGGGGAGCTCATCCTCTTCCTGAACTCCCCCTATCCCACCACCGGCCATGCGCAGACGGACGTGCGCTTGCTGAGGTTGGAGCCCGCCGCCTTCTGGGAGCTCTTGCGGCAGGCGCCCTCGCTGGGACGGGGGCTCATGGAGGTGGCGGCCCAGCGCACCCAGCCGCAGGAAGTGGTGTCCACGCAGCAGCCCGGGCTGCTGACGCCCGGGCAGATGGTGGCGGGGCTCGCACCGGAGCTGGGCAACCCGGCGACGGCGGCGAACCGGAGCGCGACACGGCTGCGCGACACGCTGCGACTGGTGTCCGCTCGGGCCATGGCGCTGGGGCAGCATGGCCTGTCCTCCGCGCAGCGTGGCGCGTTGCTCGCACTGCCTCGCGAGGCCGCCGACCGCGGCCGGGCGACTCCCGCGCTGGAGCCGCTCGCGCGGACGCGGCGCGAGGAGGACGTGGGCGCGTGGCTGGAGATTCGCGGCATGACGGACGCGTGGGACGTCGCGCCCGCGCTGGTGGCGTCCGGGCTGGACGTGGCGTGGTTGGACTCGGTGGCGCACCGCGTGGGTGAGGCGCTGCTGCGCGACACGCTGTCCTGGCTGGTGGCGGCGGTGAGCGGCGACGTGCTGCTGGCGGAAGTGGAGCGCGGCAGTGCCCGTGTCTCCGCCCTCGTGGAAGCGGTGCAGGCGTACAGCTTCATGGACAGGGCACCGGCCACGGAAGTGGACGTGCATGACGGCCTGGAGACCGCGCTGGGCGTGCTGCGCCACCGGCTGGACGGCGGCCACGTCACCGTGGAGCGGCAGTACGAGCGGACAGCCCCGAAGCTGAGCGCGGAGGGTGGCGCGCTGGACGAGGTGTGGACGCAGCTGGTGCTGAACGCGCTGGAGGCGCTGGGTGAGCGCGGCGGGACGCTGAAGCTGCGCACCTGGACGGAAGCCGGTCAGGTGGTGGCGGAGGTCGCCGACGACGGGCCCGGGATTCCCAGGGACTTGATGCCGCGCATCTTCGAGCCCTTCTTCAGCACGAAGCCGCACGCGGCGGGGCTGGGGCTGGACATCAGCCGGCGCATCATCGAGCGGCACGGCGGTGACGTGCGCGTCCTCTCCGAGCCGGGCCACACGCGGGTGCAGGTGCGGCTGCCGGTGTAGCGCTCCGGGCGGGTGTCCTGCGGAGCACGCGCGGAGCATCCACCGGGAGACGGAAGACCTGTCCTCGACGCTCGCGAGCGTCGTGCCGTGCACGCCCGCGTGGGGGGCCCTCTGGTTCGCGAGGGGCCACGCGGGTGGAGTGCTCTCCAGTCAGGGGAGCAACTCATGTCCGGCGAAATCCAGGGCGCCTGGTTCAAGGCCATCCTCGGCGCGATGACGGCAGCGTCTTCGCGCTTTCCAGCGCACCAGCGCACCATCAACAGCATGCGTGACGACACGTGGTACGCGTGGGAGGACTACGTGCGCATGACGGGGGAGCTGCACGCGGCGCTGGGAGACAGGGCGGTGGAGGCCATCGCCCAGCGCTCGGCGATGCGCACGCTGCCGCTGGCTCGGGCGAAGGGCTTCGACTCGGTGGAGAAGGTGTTCAGCGACTTCGACTTGGTGCTGCGCGCGCTGGTGAAGGACCTGCCCGCGACGGACAGCACGCGCACCGTGGCCTTCATGCCCCTGGCGGCGGAGCTGGAGAGCGGCTCGCGCCTTCCCGCGCCGCTGCTCTTGGGGACGTTCCGCGGCTTCCTGATGGGGTTCGGGAAGATAGTCACCGAGGCGAAGATGACGCCTCGGCACACCGTGCGGCGCTACTCGCTCAAGTGGATGTGAGCTTCGCGCGCGCCACCAGTCGCTCCACGCTTCGCAGGTGGGCACGGCCGAAGAGGGCCATGGCCAGGGTGGCGCCGCAGAGGGCGAGGAACATGTCCCACTGCGCGTCCCAGATGTCGCCCTGCGAGCCGAGGAACTTGTCGCCGCCCTCGGGGTCCAACACGAGCGCGGCCCACCACTCCAGCAGCTCGTAGGAGGCGCTGATGGCCAGCGCCACCGAGCCGGTGAGGAAGTTCAGCCAACCGCCGCGCCGCAGGGGCGTGGCGCGCAGCAGCACCTCGCGGATGATGAACGCGGGGAAGAAGCCCTGAACGAAGTGCCCCAGCCGGTCATAGGGGTTGCGCGACAGGTGGAAGGTGTCTCGCGCCCAGTCGCCCAGGGGCGTGAGGGCATAGGTGTAGTAGCCGCCGTACGTCAGCACGAGCACGTGCAGGAAGACGCAGACGTAGACCCAGCGAGACATGGGGAAGCGGCGGAAGGTGGCGGCCAGGACGACCATGCCGATGAGGCCTGGGCCCACTTCGAGCAGCCAGTTGAGCGGGCCCTCCGGGCTGAACAGCAACGTGGCGATGAGGATGGGAGCCAGCACGCCTGCGAGCACCAGCGGTACCCGGGCTTCTTCTCGCGTGCCGCGCACGGGAGCGAAGTACGGAGCGACGAAGTCGGCGGAGGGCGTCGAGGACAGGGAAACCGCGGGCTGCATCAAGGGGCCTCGTCTCGGGCGTGCCCGGATGTGAAGGCCGGGCCGCGCACAGCATCGCATGTCCCCAGCGGAGGCGTGCTCGCCCCATGCGTGCCGGCACGGCATGACACGAACGGCCTCGCTTCGCGGGGCGACACCGTGAGAGTCGTATCGGACGGGCTGGCATGGCCGCAGCGGCTGCATTCATGCCAGTTGCTCGGCCCGTGCTTGCCGGCACGGCATGACACGAAGGGCCTCACTTCGCTGGCCGACACATGAGGGCTGTACCCAACGGGCTCGAATGTCCGTAGCGGTGGCATTCACGCCAGTTGCTCGCCAGCACGGCTCAGTCAGGCATGACACGAAGGGCCTCGCTTCGCTGGTCGACACCGTAAGGGCGCTCTTCCATCAGCGTGGGTACACGCTCGGACCTCGGTCTCTGGCAGGCTGCGCCCCCATGGCGCGCATTGGAATCATCGGGACGAAGTGGGGGCGCATGCACGTGGGCGCCTTCCGCGCTGCGGGTGCGGATGTCGCGGCCCTGTGCGGACGCGACCCCGTGGCCACCCGAATCGCGGCCGAGCAGGAAGGCATTCCCCTGGCCACCACGGACGTGCATCAACTGTGCGCCGCCGTGGACGCGGTGGTCGTGGCGAGCCCAGACGCACTGCACGCAACCCATGTACTCGCCGCCCTGGATTCCGGACGCGCGGTGCTCTGCGAGAAGCCCCTGACTCGCACCGTCGAAGAAGCACGCCTCGTGGCACGCCGCGCCCACGACACCCCGACGCCCAGCGCCGTCAACTTCCCCTACCGCATGCTGCCACCCCTTCGCGCCCTGAAGCACTGGCTCCGTGGACACTCCGTGCGCCACCTCGTCCTCACGCTGCGCACTGGCTTCACGTCCATCGGCGACGATGCACCCGACGCGCCCCGCACGGGCGAATCCGGAGACTGGGGCGGCCTGTCGCACGTCATCGACGCGGCCTTGTGGCTGACAGGACACGCGCCTGTCTGGGTGCAGGCCTCGCTCTCCGGCCGGCCCGTGCACACCGCCGCGTTGCACGTGGGACTCTCCTCCGGCGCCGTGCTGGTGCTCACGCATGCCGCATGTCCGGAGCCGGGCCTTCACGGTGGATGGACGTTGCTCGGCCACGGCTGGGAGGTGGGCTTCTCCGGGGGCTACGTGCCCTCGCGCGGAGGCTGGTGCATCTCCCCCGTACGCGGCTTCGAGCAAGGCACCTGGAAGGACCTCGCCCCCGGCATCGAGCCCCGACCTGGAGAGCCCGAGCCCTGGGCCCGCGCCCACGAAGAAGGCGCGCGCCGATTCCTCGGCCTGCTGCGCGGCGCACCCCGCGACGGGCTCGCCACGGTGGAAGACGGCGCCATCGTCCAGGAGGTCATCGCGGCGGCGCTCCTCTCCAACGAAGAGGGCCAGAGGGTCCACGTGCCTTCCTCCTCGGCGGCGTGAAGGACACGCCGCGACAAGGGCCCACTCCCTCCGGACAGACAGAGCAAGCAAGGTGGCACGCGCGACTTCCCCAGCGGTGGCTACCTTTCACCCGCACGAAGCCCCACCCCATGAAGGAGCACGACATGCCGACAGTCGAAGCGCATGCAGTCGGAACGCCCACCTGGATGGACCTGACGACGCCCGACCTGGAGCGGACCCGCGCCTTCTACAGCACGCTGTTTGGATGGACCTACCTCATCGGTCCCGAGGAGTCGGGGTTCTATTCGATGTGCCAGCTCAACGGCCGCATGGTGGCCGGCATCGGCCTGAAGCCCAAGGACGCGCCCTACCCCACCGCCTGGAGCGTCTACTTCGAGGCGGATGACGTGGATGCCTTCGTCCAGCGCGCCGAGAAGCTGGGAGGCAAGGTGGCGATAGCCCCCATGGATGTCTTCGACGCGGGCCGGCTCGCCTTCTGTACGGACCCCACGGGCGCGAGCTTCGGGCTCTGGCAATCACGCGGGCACAAAGGCGCGCAGCTCGTGGGAGAGCCCGGCACCATGGCCTGGCACGAGGTGAACACCCGCGACGGCATCCGCGCGAAGGACTTCTACTCCGCCCTCTTGGGCCTGGAGGCCAAGAAGCTGGACCTCGGCATGGACTACTGGACCCTCGACAAAGGGAGCGAACCCGTGGCCGGAGTGCTCCAGATGACCGCGCAGTGGCCCGCCGACCTGCCACCCCACTGGATGAACTACTTCGCCGTCACGGACACGGACGCCTCGGTGCGCAAGGTCACCGAGCTGGGCGGCAAGGTCCACGTGAAGCCCACCGACTCGCCCCATGGTCGCTACTCCGTGGTGACGGACCCGGTGGGGGCGGCCTTCACCCTCATCGCGCCGAGCCGGCCCGCGTAGAGCCCTGTCGGACGCACGCCACTCCCGTGGGCATCCGCGTTTTCGCTTCCGCGCGGTGCCCACTAGAGTACTGGACGAATGTCGTCCTTCTCCCCCGGCAGCGCCCGCGTCTCCCGTCCCGCCGAGCCGTGGCTCGAGGAGCTCGACATCTTCGTGCGGGCTCGCTACCCGCTGCTCTACCTGGTGTCGTGGGAGGAGCACCGCGTCGACGCCATCCTCGCGGAGCTGGCGCGCGCGCACGGCAAGGCCCTCTTCACCTGGTCCATCACCCGGGGCCTGCGCAGCATGGGCACCTCGCGCACCGCGCCCTTGCCCGAGGACACGCGCAACCCCATCGACGCGATGGCCGCCATCGAGAAACTGGGCGAGCCCGCGCTGGTGGTGCTCAAGGACTTCCATCCCTACCTCGAGGACCGGGGCGTGGTGCGCGCGCTGCGGGAACTGGCGCACTTCCTCAAGAGCACCTTCACCACCGTCATCCTCCTGTCGCCCACCCTGCTCATCCCCGTGGAGCTGGAGAAGGAAATCTCCGTCATCGACGTGCCCATGCCCGGGTACAACGATTTGCTCCAGCTCCTGAGAGAGATTGTCGCGGTGGTGCGGCGCACCAACAAGGCGACCATCGACCTGTCGAGGGACCACGCCGACCAGCTCATCAAGGCGGCGCTCGGGCTGACGATGGCGGAGGCTGAGAACGCCTTCGCCAAGGCCATTGCCCATGACGGCAAGCTGGGCCCCGAGGACATCAAGCGCATCCAGGACGAGAAGCGGCAGGTGATTCGCAAGAGCGGGTTGCTCGAGTACTACCCGCCCGAGGAGTCGCTGGGGAACGTGGGAGGGCTGGAGAACCTCAAGGGGTGGCTGAGCCAGCGCACCGCGGCCTTCGGCGAGCGGGCCCGCCAGTTCGGCCTGCCGGAGCCCCGCGGCCTCTTGCTCCTGGGCGTGCAGGGCTGTGGCAAGAGCCTCACCGCGAAGGCCGTGTCCGCGCACTGGAACCTGCCGCTCTTGCGGCTGGACATGGGCCGCATCTTCAGCGGGCTGATTGGCTCCTCCGAGGAGAACCTGCGCAAGGCCATCCGCGTGGCGGAGAGCGTGGCGCCCGTGGTGCTGTGGGTGGACGAAATCGAGAAGGGGCTGTCCGGTGTGGCCTCCTCCGGCGCGGGAGACACCGGCGTGTCCGCGCGCGTCTTCGGCACGCTGTTGACGTGGCTCCAGGAGAAGACGGCGCCGGTGTTCGTGGTGGCCACGGCCAACCGCATCGACGGCCTGCCGCCAGAGGTCCTTCGCAAGGGACGCTTCGACGAAATCTTCTTCATCGACCTGCCCGAGCAGGCCGAGCGCGAGGCCATCTTCCGCATCCACCTGCGACGGAGGAAGCGGGAGCCAGAGGGCTTCTCGACGGAGGAGCTGGCCACGCTCACCGAGGGCTTCAGCGGCGCCGAAATCGAGCAGGTGGTGGTGGCCGGGCTCTATGAAGCCTTCGCGGAGGACACCGAACTGGCCCAGCGGCACCTGGTGCGCACCATCCAGGACACCTTCCCGCTGTCGGTGACGATGCACGACGAGATTCGCCGGCTGCGCGACTGGGCGAGAGGCCGCACGCGTCCGGCCTCGTCCGGGAGGACCCTGCCCCAGAGGGCGACATGAGCTCCAAGCTGTCGCGCTTCCTCCACCTGGAGAAGGACCGGGGCGAGCGCGCGAAGCGGGAGCTGCCACCCCAGCTTCAAGACGGAGGGCGCCGCTTCGAGGACATCGCCGAGCGCGGCGCGCTGCCCCAGGGCGAGGTCCCCGAGGCGCACCTGGAGCGCTTCAAGGCCCAGGCCCCGGTGGTGTTGGAGCAGCGGCCCGACAGCTCGGAAGACGACGGGCCGGACTTTCCCCGCTGCGTCGTCTGCGCGTCGAACAACGGCCGCTTCGCGAAACACTGCCAGCAGTGCGGCGCGGACCTGGGGACGCCCGAGCAGCTCGCCTACAGGGAGCAGCTCACGCGCGAGCACCGAGAGCAGCGCGCGAAGCAGCTCGGCGTCGAGCGGGAGGGCGCGCTCCAACGGCTGGAGCAGGAGCGCCGCGAGGACTCGGAGCGCTACGCGTTCCTCCTGGGGAAGCTGCGCGCGGAGGAGCAGAAGCACGGCGCGTGGCGCCTCTTCGCGCGTCACTCTACCGTGGGCACCGGGCTGCTGGCCCTGCTGCCCTCGACGTTCGCGCGGTGCCTCGCCATGGGGGCCTATGTCGGGGTGACGCTCGGACTGCTTCGCTTCGGCCCGGGCGACGTGCGCTGGGTGGGCATCGGGATGATGTTCCTCCTCGCCCTGTTGTTCACACCGTGGCGGAGCCGGTTCAGGCGCTGGCGATGAACGGCCGGGGTGCCCGCGCCACCCGAGCGGGCGAAGGGCGGCACCCCGGACCTGGACTCCTCGCGACTACGAGGCCTCGGTCGTCGGACCGTCGATGGCGATGGCGCTGCGGTTGCCACGCATGAAGGCATCGAGCTTCTCGGGAGACACCTCGATGGGCGCCTTCGAGGGATGCGCGGGGTCACACACGATGAAGTTGCCCTCGTCCGTCACGCCCACCACGGCGACGAAGTGTTCGATGGCGCCACCGCCCTGTGTCCAGGTGTCCTTCTTCTTCTCGGTGGCGAGGGTGTACTCACCCGGCGCGGTCTCGTCGGGGAGGAAGTCGCCGTTGTCGTCCACGTAGACGCGACCCTCGGGGGCCCTCAGCGCCTCGGGCGTCAGGTCTGTCGCCGTCGAGTACTCGAAGAACGAGCCGGAGATGACCACCGTGCTGCCATCGCGAATGGCATCCGCGATGGCCCCTGGATTCGCCGCCGGCCGGTAGAAGGTGCCGCCCGCGGCCGTCACCGCGTGCTCGATGTCCGTGGTGCCGGTGTAGCTCCCGTTCTCCCCCAACGCGTAGACGACCTCGCCCTGGTCATTCGTGCCGACGCCGTCATCGCCGGAGTCGTTCTCGTGGTTGCCCCAGTAGCGCACCGCCTGCACTTCCGCGCCCGTGGTGTCCTGACCGTGCGTGGTGACGAGGTCGGGGATGGGCGGAATCTCCAGGCCCTCGTTGCGCAGCGCCGTGAGGGTGGCGGAAGGACCGCAGTTGGCGTTCTCGCCGTCGCCGCCCACGTCTCCCTCGGCGCCGAACTGGTCGACGTAGACGTCCTGGTACTCCGCCGAGGCCGCCGTGTTTTCGTCGCTGGGAGTCCCCACCGCCACGGGCGCCTGCGCCGCCTCGGCCTCCGTCAGCTCCCGGGTGAAGGACGTGCTCACCCAGCCCGTGCTCCCATCGGGGCCGCGCACGTAGACGAAGCCGGCCTGCTCTGGCGAGCCCTGCGGCGGCGCGATGACCTCCAATCGCTCCCCGTTCCTGAAGCCGCCAAGGTCCCTGGAGCTCGCCAACGGGCGCTCCCGCAGATTCACCCCAATCCCTGATTCCACCTGGAGCTTGTCCCCCACCTCCAGCCTGTCGTTGCCCTGCACCGACGCGTTCGTCACGGGAGGCGGCGGGACCTCCAGCGACACCTGCGCGCGGGCGGGACGGGCCTGCTCGAACGACGACACCGCGAAGTTCATGGCCGCCTTGGCCACCTGCTGCAGCGGCGGCGGCACCGTCTTCTCGATGGCGACGTTCCCCACCGTCCGGATGACAGGCCCCAGGCTCCTACGGATTGCATCAGTCATGGAATTCCCCCCTCTTGCCAGAAACAAACTAGCAAGAATGTTTTCGCATGACCATGTCCCCCGGTTCATCCGTCATCTGGCCGGGGGGCCTTACACAACCTGGAGGACCGCGGCTCAGCTTCGCTGGCTGAGCGCCACCAGGGCCGCGGCGACCACCTGCTTGAGCGGGACACCAGCGGCCTCCGCGAGGCGGCGGCAGTCCTCGAATTCGGGGTGCGCGTTGAGGACGGCGCCATCGCGCAGGCCGCGCTTCACGCGCACCTTGCCCCAAGGCGTCTCCACCTCCACCCAGTCGCGCTCCAGCGCCTGTCGCTCCACGCGGTGGTAGCGCACGCCCAGCGTGGTGGACTCGCGCAGCAGCGTGTCCACCACCGTGTCGCGCAGGCCGCCTTCCACCAGGGCGCTCAAGAGGTGCCCGGGGCGGCTCTTCTTCATGACCACGGGCGTCACCCACGCATCCAGCGCGTCGACGGCGAGCAGCCGCTCCACCAGGTGTCCCAGCAGTTGGGGCGTGGCGTCGTCCAGGTTGGCCTCCACCACCCACAGCCCCTCCGAGCGCGTCGCCTCCATGCGGCCCAGGGACGCACGCAGCACGTTGGGCCTGTCCTTGAAGTCCTTGGTGCCCACGCCGTAGCCCACCTTCTCCACGATGAAGTCGGGAGGGTGGCCAATGTGCGCGAGCACCTTGAGCAGCGCCGCGCCAGTGGGCGTCGTCAGCTCGCCCACGCCCTCGAAGCGCACGGGCACGTCGCGCAACAGCTCCAGCGTGGCCGGCACCGGAATGGGCATGGTGCCATGCGCCACGCGGATGGAGCCGCTGCCCAAAGGAGGCGGCGCCGCGTGGACCTCCGGGTCGCCCAACAGCTCCAGCACCACCGCCGCTCCGCAGATGTCGACGATGGAGTCCACCGCGCCCACCTCGTGGAAGTGGATGTCGTCGATGGACACGCCGTGCACCTTGGCCTCGGCCTCGCCAATGGCGCGGAACACCGCGAGCGCGCGCTCCTTCACGCGAGGAGACAGCGTGGACGCGGACTCGATGAGGCGGCGGATGTCCGCATAGGCGCGGTGCGGATGCGCCTCGCGCGTGTCCAACACCACATCCAGGTGGGTGCCGCTGATGGCGTGGCGCACGGCGCGACTCACCGCCAGCTTCCACCCCGGGACGCTCAGGCCCCGCAGCGCGGCTTCAATCGCCTCGGGCTTGAGCCCCAGGTCGATGCCCGCCGCCAGAAACATGTCCCCGGCGATGCCGCCCACCGGCTCCAGGTAGAGGATGCGTCGCATGGGGCTCACCGCCGTCCCTTCGTGCGGGAGACGAGCGCCGCGTAGAAGCCTCCACCGAAGCCGTTGTCGATGTTCATCGTCGCCACGTTGGAGGCGCACGAGTTCACCATCGCCAGCAGCGCGGACAGGCCCTTGAAGTTGGCGCCGTAGCCCACGGACGTGGGCACCGCGACGACGGGGATGCCCACGAGCCCCCCCAGCGCGCTCGCGAGCGCCCCTTCCATGCCGGCCACCACCACCGCGACGTGGCACTCCTGGATTTCCTCCCGGCGCCGCAACAGCCGGTGGATGCCCGCCACGCCCACGTCGTAGACGCGCCGCACCTCCGCGCCCATGGCCTCGGCCGTCACCGCGGCCTCTTCCGCCACGGGGATGTCGCTGGTGCCCGCGGTGACGATGGCCACCTTGCCCGAGCGCACCTTGCCCTGCTTGAGATGGAAGATGCGCGCCACCGGGTGGTACAGCCCCTTGGGGAAGCGCGACACGAGGACCTCGGCCTTGTCCGGCTGCAGCCGCGTCACCAGCACCGTCTGCTTGCGCTCCACCAGCGCGCCGACGATGCCCAACAGCTGCTCCACCGTCTTCGGCTCGCCCAGCACCACCTCGGGGAAACCGAAGCGGAGGTTGCGGTGGGTGTCGAGCGTCGCGTAGCCCAGCTCCGCGAAGGGCAAATCCTTGAGCTTGCCCACGGCGGCGTCCACCGAGACGCGGCCCGACTTCACGCTCCCCAGGAGCTGCTTCAGCGCCTTCTCATCCATGGGGCCCGTCTACTCCGAAACGGGCTACACGCCCAGCCGCGCCAGGAGCGCCCGGGAGCTGTCCCGCTCCAGCACCAGGAGCAGCTGCCCGCTCACCGGCGGAGTCGCCGCCGCCATGAAGCGCGCCTCCAGCACCACCACGCGGCTGGCATCGCCCTCCACCTGGGACACCGCCGCGTCCACCAGCGCTCGCGCCGTGTCCCTGCGCAGCGTGGGCACCGACGGCATCAGTCGCCACGACGTCAGCTTGCCGATGGCGGACAGGCAGGCGCTCGCGACGATGTTGGCGGCCTCCGACACCGCGCTGTCACGCTCGGCCTGCCCGGCCCCCTGCCCGCCCAAGAGCAGCGTCTCCAGCGCCGTTCCATCCGCCAGCGGCATCGCCAGCATCAACACGCCCCGCAGCGCGCCGGTGATGGAGAGCCAGGCCGCCACCGCGGGCGCGTCTCCCCCCAGCAGTCCCGCGGCGTCCGAGGGGCCGGTGAGCACCACCCGAGGGACGGACAGGTCGACCTGGCGCCCGCCCATCAGGCGGGAGAGGGCGTTGGCGGCATGGCCACAGCCGATGTTGGCCACCTCGCGCAGGGCATCGAGCTGCGCGTCGCTGGGGAGGGGAAAGCTCACGCGGACAGTAACCTCGGCACATCCAGGATGAAGACCGGACGGCCGCTCCCGAGGATGGTCACACCGGAGAGTCCCGGCAACAAATCCAGCGGCCGTGACAGCGGCTTGAGCACCACTTCCTCCTGCCCCAGCAGCCGGTCCACGCCCAGCGCCACCCGGCCGGAGTCACCCTCCATCACCACGAAGGGCCGCACACCCCGCAGCCCCGGCGACGGCACCCCGACGAGCGTGTCCAGCGCATGCACGGGCAACAGCGAGTTGCCATGCGGCAGCAGCGCCGTCTCGCGGCTGCGGCTGAGTGCGTCGCCGTCCGCCTCCGTGGCGCCCACCACCTTGGCGATGGGCAGGCCGAACACCTCGTCCCCCACCTCCACCAGCAGCAGGTGCACCACCGCCACCGTCAGCGGCAGCCGCAGTGTGAAGCGCGTGCCCCGGCCCGGCTCGCTGTCGATTTCGAGCGTGCCGCCCACGCTCTCCACCACGCGCTTGACGGCGTCCATGCCCACGCCCCGCCCGGAGATGTCCGTGATGTCCTTCGCCGTGGACACCCCTGGCAGGCACGACAGCATGAACGCTTCCCGGTCCGTCAGCCGTGTGGCGACCTCCGGAGGGAGCAGTCCGCGCGCCACCGCCGCGGCCTTCAGCTTCGCGGGGTTCATGCCCCGGCCGTCGTCCTCCAGCTCGAGGATGACGCGGTCCCTGGCGCGCTTGACGGCCACGAGCACGCGCCCGCGCGGTCCCTTCTTCGCGGCGATGCGCTCCTCGGGGGATTCGAGGCCGTGGTCGATGCAGTTGCGCAAGAGGTGCAGCAGCGGGTCCGCCAGCTCGTCGAGGATGGCGCGGTCCAGCTCGATTTCGGCGCCGGTGATGACCAGGTCGACCTCGCGCTCCTTGCGGCGGGCGATGTCGCGCGCCGCGCGGGGCAGCCGGTCGGTGATGAGCGACAGCGGCGTCATGCGCGCCGACATCACCTTGTCGTGCAGGTCCTTCACCAGCGTGTGCAGCCGGTAGACGCCCTCGTCCAGCACGGGCCGCACGTTCTCCGGCAGCACCTTGCCCACCTCGCGCAGGCGCGCCGTGGCGAGCATCAGCTCGCCCACCGTGTCGAGGAAGTAGTCGAGCAGCTCCGTGCGCACGCGCACCGTGCGCGCCGAGGAGTCTCCCGTCGCGCGGCCCCCTTCGGCCGTCGTCGTGGGGACGACCACCGGCACCGGGACGGCCACGGCCAGCTTCACCGAGACGACGTCGACCTCCGCCACGTTCTTGAGCGAGGACTGGATGCCCGCCTCGCCCACGGACGTCTCCAGCTCCAACTGGATGTAGCCGTCCGGGATGCGCCCGGCCTTCAGCTCCTCCAGCGCGGGCCGCAGGTCCACCAGCGTGCCCAGGGTGGTGAGCCGCTTGTGCACCAGGAAGGCCCGCACGCCGGGCACCTGACACGTGGGGGAGATGCGCAGCCGCACCGCCCAGCGCTGGGTGGCGCGGTCGTCGGGAAGCACTCCCGTGGAGGCCGCCTTGAGGGCCGTCCCCAGGTCCGCGACCAGCGTCTCGGGGAGCACGGGCGGCGTCGCCGGGGACGCCATGCCATTGCCGGAGGACGGAGGCGCGCCGATTCCCAGCACCTCCCGCACGCCTCCCACCCCCGTCTCCGGAGCCGTCAGCCGAGCTGGCGCGTCCGGCGCGTCCGGCGCGACGGCGCCCGAGGCTTGAGAGCCATTGCCGGGAGTCGTGCCTTGCGAGCCCGGGCCCGGTGTTCCGCCAGACGACGTGTCCGGCGCGGGAGTCGAACTCCCGGACGTCCCCGATGACGTGCCACCACCGGAGCCTGACTCGGGCGTGCTCGAAGGCGTGGACCCCGTGGAGCCCGCACCGCCGCTGCCCGACGAACCCGTGCCAGAGCCAGACGCACCGCCGCTGCCCGACGAGCCCGAGCCAGAGCCAGAGCCGGACGCGCCGCCGGTGCCCGACGAACCAGAGCCGGACGCACCGCCGCTGCCCGACGAGCCCGAGCTGGGGTCCTCTCCGTTGTCGGAGCCCTCCGGCTTGAGCACGGTGACCTTGGCGACGCGGGTGGCGGTGGGCGCATGGCCCGTCATCGCCGTGACGCGGACACCCAGCTGCGCGAGCAGCGCCGACGCGTCATCCGGTGGGCGTCCCTCCGCGACGGCGCGAACCTGCGCCAGCAGCGTGTCCGAGGCGCTCAGCAGCAGGTCCACCAGGTCCCGGTCCAACCGGCCACGGTCCTGCCGAACGGCGTCCACCAGGTCTTCCACCCGGTGCGCGACGATGGCGATGGGCTCGAAGCCCATGGACGACGCCATGCCCTTCACCGAGTGGGCATGGCGGAACATCGAGTCCACCGCGCTCGAGGAGCCTTCGCGCTCCAACTGCACCAGGTCCCGCCCGAGCGCCTCCAGGTGCTCGGTGGCCTCCGAGATGAAGAGGCCCAGGTAGCGGGACATGTCCATCGTCATGGCCCGACCTCGTCAGGAAGCGTCGCGAACCCGCCCGGAGGCGATGCCGCTCACGCCTCTCCCAGGACCTTCTTCACCACGGCCAGCACATCCTCGGCCCGGAACGGCTTGACGATGAAGTCCGAGGCACCCGCCTCGATGGCCTCCATCACCAGGCTCTCCTGCCCGAGCGCGGAGCACATGATGACCACCGCGCTGCTGTCGTGCTTGATGATCTCCCGCGTGGCCTCGATGCCGCTCTTGAAGGGCATCACGATGTCCATCGTGGTGAGGTCAGGCTTGAGCTCCTTGTACTTCTCCACGGCTTCCAGACCGTTGGCCGCTTCGCCGACGACCTCGAACCCTCCAGACGCGAAGATGTCCTTGATCATGTTGCGCATGAAGATGGCATCGTCGACGACCAGGACCCGCTTAGCCATGTGAAGAACTCCGCCTCCGAATCGCCTAGCCTAGAGGAGCGCGGACACTATCACCCGCGCTTTCCAGGGGGCTACTCACTTGGAATGGGTGAACAAGGCAACCACCGCGGCGTCCAGTCCCTCTGGATCCAGCACGGTCACTCCCAGCCCGCCCAGCCGAGCAACGCCACGGATGGCCGGCGTCGACTTGCCCGGTGCCGTGCTCACCCGCTCCACCGCCTCGATTCCATCCACGTCCGTCACCAACAGTCCCAGATCCCTCCGGCCCCGGTCCAGAAGAACCACGCGGGACGGCGGCGTGGCACCGTCCGGCAACCCCAGGAGCTGACGCAGCTCCACCACCGTCACCACCCGGCCCCGCAGGTTCATCACCCCCGTTATCGCCGGGGGCGCACGCGGAACCCGCGTGAACTTCTCCGGGGGAACCACGACCTCCCGCACCGCCGACAGCGGCAGCCCGTAGCGTTCTTTCTCCACCCGGAAGATGACGTGCCGCACAGAGGTCGTGTTGTATCAGCTTTGCTTTGAGCGGGACGCGGTGGCGCGCCGCGCCGTGCGGGGCTTCTTCACCCCGGGCGCCGCCTTCTTCGCCACCGTCTTCCTGGCGGCCGGCGGGGATTTCTTCGCGGCCGGCGCGACTTTCTTCGCGGCCGACGTGGGCTTCTTCCCGACCGACACGGCCTTCTTCCTGGCCGGGGTGGACTTCTTCACCTGGGACGAACGCGGCGGCTTGCCACCGTCCACGGCGTCGAGCACCGCCTTGGGCGCCACGGCGCGGAAGCTCTCGTGAACCCACAGGGACAACAGCTCCACCGGGGCCACCTCACCGGGGGCGAAGCGCGCCGTCACCCAGCCGCTCTTGCCCAGGCCGTAGCCGGTGGGTTCGGCGAAGGGGAGCATCAGCGCCGCCTCGTGGGACTGGGGAAGCTTGGTGGTGACGGTCAGCCCCTGCTCGTCCAGGACGAGGACGGCGAACATCTTCCCCCGCACCTTGGCCGTGCGGTGGCCCCACGGAAACTCCTCGGTGACGTGGGGAAACGCCAGCATGACCTCGCGCAGACGGACTTCCACGGCGCGCAGGGCGGCATCGGACGACGAAGCGGAGGACTTGCTCATGGCCCCAGACGGAAGCTGCGCACCACGCTCTGCAGCTCGACGGACAGGTTGGTCAGCTCGCTGGCCAGCGACGTCATGCGCGACACGGCGGCCGTCTGCTCCTGGATGACGGACTGGATGGCCTCCGTGGACGCGGCGTTGTTGCGCGCCACCAGCTTGATTTCCTCGATGGCCTTCACCATCTCCTCGCTGCCCTTGTGCTGCTCGCGGGTGCTCTCGGAGATGAGGTGCACCTTCTCCGAACCCTTGCGGATGGTGTCGGTGATGGCGCCCATGCTGCGCACGATGTTGGTGAGGTCCTCGCGGCCCTCGGCCAGCTCCGCGATGCCTTCCTTCATGGCGCTCACCACGGAGGTGGACTGACCGGAGATGTCCCGCGCCAGCTTCGAAATCTGCTCGGCGGAACGGCCCGCGCTCTCCGCCAGCTTGCGCACCTCGTCGGCCACCACCGCGAAGCCGCGGCCGTACTCACCCGCGCGCGCCGCTTCAATCGTCGCGTTGAGCGCCAGAAGGTTGGTCTGCTGCGCCACCTGGGTGATGGCGTCGACAATCTTCGAAATCTCCTGCGTCTTCTCGCCGAAGGCGAACACCTGCTGGCTGGCGGATTCGATTCGGTTGAAGACCTTCTTCACCTTGTCGCCGGCCAGCCGCGCCGCCTTGGAGCCGTCCTCCGCCGCGCTGCTCGTCTCCGCCGTGGTCCGCGCCGCGTCCTCCGCGCTGCCCGTCGCGCGCTGGATGCTGCTGGCCATCTCCGTGATGACCTTGGACGCCTTGGACACCAGCTGCGACTGCGACTCCGCGCCCCCGGCGATGATGTTCATCGACGAGCCCACTTCCTCCGTGGACCCGTTGACGTTCTCCGCCGAGCGCTGCAGGTCGATGGCGGTGTCCGCCACGCTCTTGGCCGTCTCCTGAATCTTGCCCACCAGCTCCCGCAGGTTCTCCTGCATGCGGATGATGGCGCCCGTCAGCTCGTCGATTTCGTCGCGCGTGCGGCCACCCTCGGCGGCCACCGGCTTGGACAGGTCTCCCTGCGAAATCTCATAGGCGGAGCGGCTGAGCACCTTCACGCGGGTGATGCGCACCAACCAGGAAGGCAGCAGGAACGCCGCGGTGAGGGTGAGCAGGAGCCCCACGCCCAGCCGCACTCCGTCCTTCCACGCCGCGAGCTGGGGGAACACGTCCTTGAAGAGCGCGTCCGCCAGGAACATCCAGCCGATGAGCACCAGCCCCAGCATGACGTAGCCATTGAAGATGACCTGGCGGAGGGAGACCTCTTTGGTCGCACGGGGACCCTCCACGGCGCGAAGGAGCCGCTGCATGGGCTCGCGGCGAGGGGTCAGGCCAGGGGCAGTGTCGTCACGTAGGGGACGGCGCACGGGATGCTTTCGGGGGTGGTGCGGAAGCGCCTTGGGTTTAGCCTTGCTGTCGGACAGGGTCAATCCACCTGGGATGCTACCGGAAGTGGTCGAACCCGCCCGGCCGGCGCACCGCGCGTCCCGCTTCATCGTGGATCACCCACCCCGCGCCCTCTGACAGCACGCCCACGCGCGTGACGACGTGCCCGCCGCGAGCACACGCCCGCTCGAATGCCCGCCCGCGCCCCGGAGCCACCGCCAGCAAGAGCTCGTAGTCCTCGCCTCCCGCCAGCGCCCCTTCCGACCCCAGCTCCCGCCGCACCGCCGCGGACATGGGCAGACGCGCCAGCTCCACCACCGCCCGCACTCCCGATGCGGTGCACAGGTGACCCAGGTCTTGTGCAAGCCCATCGGAAACATCCAGCGCAGCGGACGCAAAGCGCGAGGCGAGCTGGCCCAGGGCCACGCGCGGCACGGGCCGGCGCTGGCGGCGAACGGCGGCGCCGCGTTTCAAACCGGCCTTCAAGTGGACAAGGCCGAGCCTCGCGTCGCCCAGCGTGCCGGACACATAGAGCCAGTCCCCGGGCCGGGCGCCCGAGCGGGTGAGCGGTGGACGCGATAGCTCGCCCGTGGCCGTGATGGTGACGGACAGCTCGCGCGCGGAGGTGAAGTTGCCGCCCACCAGGTCCACGCGGTGCTCGCGCGCCAGCGCGGCCATGCCCCGGGCGATTCCAGACAGGTGGGCTGCGGGGAAGTCCCGAGGCAGCGCGAGCGCGCAGACGAACCAGCGCGGCGTGGCGCCCATGGAGGCCACGTCGGAGAGGTTCACCGCCAGGGCCTTGTGGCCGATGTCCGCCGGGGAGAAGCCCGCGCGGGTGAAGTGCACGTCCTCCACCACGGCGTCGGTGGTGACACACAGCGCGCCGCGCGACGGCGCGAGCACCGCGCAGTCATCGCCCGGGCCCACCGGCACGCGGGCCTTGGGGAAGTGGTGCAGGAAGCGGCGGATGAAGTCGAACTCACCAGGCATCGCCCGGCAGGAAAGACCAGCCGCCGCTTCCAGGCAACGCGCGCGTGCGCGGCGACTACTGGAACACGCTGACGCCCAGGCCCGGCACCTCGCCGCCGTGCAGCCACGTGGCCACGCCCACGCCCGTGGGGCCCACGGAGAGCCGCGGGAAGCCGCTCTGCGCGGACGGCGCCGTGTCGAGCAGCAGCGCCCTGCCCCACCCCTGGCTGGCGGTGTAGCGGCTCGTCGCGACGCGATGGCCGCCCTCCAACTCGTGCGACCACACCACGAGCGCCTGGTTGCGGCTCAGGGACACCACCTGCGGGTCCGTGGCGTGTCCCAGCATCAGGGGCTGCGCGTCCACGTCCCGCCGCTCGCGGAAGCCGTACGTCGCGAAGTCATAGGCCTGGGCGGACAGCCGGGTGAAGGAGGCACGGGCGCGGGGCCAGACCACCATGGCCCGTCCGCCCTGCTCCTGACTGGCCTGGGCCGCGCCGGAGCTGCCCAGCGCTTCCTCCACTCGCTGCGCCTCGCCCCAGCCGGTGCCGGGCACGAAGGGCCGCGCCCACAGCTCCACGTTCACCCCGCCCAGCTCGCTCCACAGCGCGAGCACCGCGCCGCCCGGGCCCGCGAGCGGCTCCGCGTAGAAGCTGTCCACGCCGTCCGGACTGGTGCGCTCCGCGGCGCTCCACCCCTCGGCGGGCGTCCACCGGCTGAACCAGGCCATGCCAATGCCTTCCATTTCGTCGAACCGGTACCAGCCCACCACCGCGTGGCCGTCACCGCTGACGGACACCTGCGGCTCCAGGGAGAAGCCCGGCACCGGCGTGTCGATGCGGCGCGCGTCCTCGAAGCCCGTCTCGGGCGAGCCCCGCGTCACCCAGACGTTCTCGCTGAGCGTGTCCCCGTCGAACTGCGTCCACACCGCCGTGACGGTGCCCGCCGCGTCGCGGGAGACCTCCAGGTACGTCGCGTCTCCCAGCGAGCGCGACAACACGCGGTCCGGCTTGCTCCACCCCTCCCCCGGCGCGTGGCGGGAGTACCAGAGCTGCGCCGCCCCGGAGCCTTCGCTCTGCAGCCACACCGCGAGCGAGCGCCCCTGCGTGTCGGCGACCACCTGCGGCTGACGCACCCGAAGCGCGTCTTCCGGGAACTCGCGCGACAGGCCCACCGTCTCGGCGGGAGTCCAGCCCGTCTGGGGCACGTACTCGCTGAACCAGAGCCGCTCGTCGAGGCCGTCCTTCTCCGTCCACACCGTCACCGCGCGGCCATCGTCGGCCACCGCCACCCGGGGCGTCGCCACCTGCAGGCCCGGCGTGCCCATCAAGCAGGGCGAGGCCCACCAGGCCCGGCTCTCCACGCCTGGCTCACCGGGGTCCTGGGCGCGCGTGAAGGCCGTCATGGTGGCGAGGTTGCGGCGCGCAAGCCACGCCTGGGGCAGCGGGCGCGCGCGCACCAGCAGGGGCGCCTGACCCGGCACGGGCTCCTGGGCGGCGGGGCGCTCCGGACAGAAGTTCGGAGGAGGCGGCGTCGGCGGGTCTTCCCCGCAGGCCGACACTCCCAGACCCATCACCACCAGCACGCTCACGACGACCGTGTTTCGCATCCGCCCTCCTGCCACTGCCGGTTTGACTGTTGACTCGATAAACAGACGCCCCACCGTCGGACGAGCCGTCGGTGGGGCGCCGGGTCCGGGCCTCTTCAAGGGAAGAAGCCCGGAAGCTCTTTCACCGCGAGCAGCCGCTTTAGCGCTGGCCGGCCACGAACGACGCGGAGCGCGCGTAGTCCTGGTGCCACGAGGCCGGCAGACGCTCCAGCACCGGGCGGGAGTCGGCCACGGGCGCCGTCAGCTCGCCCTGCATCGCGTTGTCGCCCACGCGGAAGCCGTTGGCGAACAGCGTGTTGGAGCCCTTGCCCGCGCGCGCCAGCTCCTCCTTGGTGCCCAGGTTGAAGTTGAAGACCTTGCCCGCGTACTTCTCGCGGGTGACGGAGGTCAGCGTGGCCACGCCGTCGCGGGTGCTGACGCGGTCGGCGACCTTCAGCGTGCCAGCGGCCACGGCCTTGCCGTCCGCCATGATGACGGGGTGCCTGTCGGTGAGGCTGACCGCGTGGCCCTTGTCGTCACGCAGGTTCACCATCGGCTCCACTTCGCCACCCGTCTGCACGTCGGTCACCGTCAGCGTCTCGCCCTTGGCGTTCGTCACGATGCGGGCGCCGCGCTTGACGTCCTCCACGTTGGCGATGGTGCCGTCGGCGAGCACCACCTTCGTGCCCTCGGCCATGCAGCTGTTGTAGACCATGACGCCATAGCGATAGCGCGCGTCGCTCAGCATGCGCACCGTCACCGTGGCCACCGTGTTCGCCGGGGTGCCGCAGTTCACCTTGGTGCTCACCGTGATGACGTACTCCACCGCCTGGTTGAGGACCGTCTGGGTGCTGCAGTTCTCCGTACCGGTGCCGGCGATGGACGTCTCACGCGACAGGTCCGCCAGCAGCTTGACGGTGGCCGTCTGGCTGTTGATGGAGCTGGTCAGCGAGGGGACCAGGTCCGCCTGGCTCATGCACGTGCCGCCCGTGACGGGCTTCACCATGCGCACCTTGGAGCCCGGGAGGATCTCCTTGATGAGGCAGGCGACGCCGTTCTTGCTGCCCGCGTTGAAGGTGAACTTGGTGGGGATGTAGATGTGCGTGAAGTTCCAGGGCGCCGTCACCGGGAAGTTGTTGGCCGCGTCACCCACCCAACTGGTCGTGACGGTCGTGTTGCGCAGCGCGATGCTCGCCGGCGTGCTGCCGCCCGAGGGAGCCAGCGTGGCGCCCACCGCGGCGTAGTCACAGTCGATGCCGCCGCGCATCTGGCACAGCTCCGTGTTGAGCTTCATGCTCGTGGGAACCGACAGCCGCGGGTGCTCCAGCGACAGGTCCGCGCCGCCCGTCGTCGTGCTGGACTGGCCGCGCACGAAGGTGACGACCTCCTCGCCGGTGTTCTCGTTCATGGCGATCATCATCGAGTCGAGGATGACCTGCCGGTCCTGGTTCACCGGGATGGCCGGACGGACGATGACGTCGTCGAAGCTCTGGCCGGCGGCGTACTCCTCACCGGACGCCGAGTCGACCACGGCGGTGTCCGTCTCCGCGTTGTTCGCGTTGAAGGCCACGATGTCCGTGTACACGTAGCTGGCGCCGTTGAGACACGCGGCCCAGGGGTTGCTCTCGTAGACGCGCACCGCGCCGGCGGTGACGCCGCGGGTCAGGTTGAGGAAGTGGTCACAGCCCCAGTTGTTCACCAGGGACGCGCCTTCCGCCTCCTTGCCAGAGGCCTTGAGCGCCAGGGCCTTCTCGCGCGCCAGTCCCAGCCGCTGGAACAGCTTGGGCGAGTTGGTGGCCGTCTTGCCGGAGCCACGCAGGCGGTTCATCACGAAGCGGTACTGGCCCGGGTCCGCCAGGTCGATGGCAACGGCTTCACCCGTCGCGCCCCGGGACTTCTCCTCCAGGACACGGCGCATGTACTGCGAGTCCTCCACCAGGGTCGCGCGGTCCAACCCCCGGTCCGGGGAGCGCAACGGCCCGGCCCAGGCTGACGTCGCGAGCGCGACGAGCGGCAGGGCCGCGGAAACAGGCACCGAGAAACGCGAGTACGGCTTCATTTGTAACCCCCTCTGCTGCAGTGGACTGCCTTTGCCAACGACAACCACAACGCATCCGATGACTTCTCTTGAGACGGGCCCCCTCCTCACCAACGAGGAGAGAGCCCTTGACCCCCTGGGCATGGGGCACCTGCCCATGCCCGCTCACGACGGGACTGCTCGGCGCCCCGGCGGACGTGGGGGTGCGACGACCGCCAACCGGGACACCGGAAGACTCCGCGCTACAGCGCGTTGCAGGACAGACCGCAGACGTCCTGGGCCTGGTCCACGCAGATGACGTCCCAGCTGCCCGTGCAGCAGAACGGGTCGCCTTCGCACACGGACGCCGCGCACGGCGAGCAGTGCGTCGCGATGGGATTGCCCGGGTTGCACACGTTGTGGCACGGGCGCGGACGGCTGAGGTACTCCTCGAAGACCGCCTTGCGGTGCGGCAGGAAGACGTTCTCCAGCGCCGGGGAGATGCGGAAGCGCGTGCCCTCCGGCCCCGCCTCCGTCAGCTCGCTGATGTGGGTGAAGCCCAGCGAGTTGGGCCACGTCAGGCCGCCGCCCAGGCCGTTGCTGTTGCTCAGGTCATGGCAGCCGGCGCAGGACAGCGCCTTGGCGCGGTTGACGATGTTGACCGGCGTCAGCGTGCTGCCGATGCGGTCCAGCTCGCCCTGAATCAGCGTGCGCAGCGCGGACGCGTTGTTGCCGAACTGGCCGGTGTAGTTGTTCTCTCCGCCCTGGGCATCGCTCTGGCCGCCGTTGAACTGGTCCTGGACGTCCATGTTGAAGAGGTTGATGTCGTTGCGGGCCAGCGCCTCCACCTGGGTCGCGAAGAAGAAGCGGAAGTCCGCGGCGCGAGCGTGGGTGGAGTTCGGGTTGAACAGCCCGCCGAACGGGTTCACCTTGTCCGTGGAGATGATGGCCTTGAGCGAGGTGCAGGTGCCCGAGGCGCAGGTCTTCTGCAGCTTGAACTCACGCAACAGCCAGTTGCTCTGCATGAACTGGTTGGTGCGAATCTGACCCGCGATGGTGGCCGGGTCCGCGCCGTAGTTGTCGATGTGGACGACGGGACGGAAGCCCGGCAGACCCGTGAAGTAGAAGTTGCGCAGCTGCTGGGTGCGCGACGCGGGGTCCGCGTTGGCCGTCAGCCGGTGCCAGAACTCCGCCACGGGGAGGCAGCCATCCAGCCCCTCTTCCGGGTGGGGGTTGGGCAGCACGGCCTCGAAGATGATGAAGTTGCGCGACAGGATGTTCGTCTCGCCTGACTTGCGCGCGAAGATGATGCGGTACTCGCCGCAGTTGGCGCCGTCCGCGGGCGCCAGGTCGAAGCGGTTGAACAGGCCCACCGCCTTGTAGGCGTTGGCGGAAGCCGGGTTGGTGAACGGGTCCTGGTTGGCCTGCGAGCCTTCCTGGGTCCGGCACTGGTACGGGAAGCTGTTGAAGACCGGCTGACCACTGGAGGTCAGGTCATTGCAGTGCTGGCCCTGGTTGAGTCCCGGCCGCGCGTTCTGCGTGTCCCAGAGCTGGCGGTAGATGGCCAGGCCCGTCAGGCCCGCGACACCGCTCTGCGCGGCCAGCTGGTCGAACACCTCACGCATGGAGAAGTTGTTGACGATGGCCGTCTCCGTCACGATGAGCGAGCGGAACGTGTTCACCGTCACCGTGGCCATCTGGGACTTGTCACCGGACTCGTGCAGCAGGCCGATACCGCCACGCTCGGAGTGCAGTGGAGCGGTCCGCGCGGGCGGGGCCTCCTCCGGCGCCTCCAGCAAGTCCTCCTGCGTGCTACAGCCCGCAAGAGCCAGAATCGATGCAAAAGCAAGACACGAGCGCCGCACGCGCTTGTCCATGTGCTCCCCCTCTTCGAATTGACACAGCTGGTTTCACCGCTTCTGTGCAGCGCGCGCCCTTATGAAGCATTCAACAAATAATTACAAGACATCATCGGAATTACCACAATACCCACATAAGCCAGTTCATGCGTACACACATAAGTATTCCCCACGATACGCGAGCCTTTGACCCTGGGTGCGTCAAGACTGCACACCCCTCGCGTCCGGGCGGTACGCCGGGCGCGTCCTCCCGGCACGCGGGAGGATGCGAGACAAAGACAATGTCGCGTTCAATCCGTACGCACCGGCGCGTCTCACCGGTACGCAAGGAATGTCACTGAAGCTCCATGGGACAGGCGGGGAGCATGTCGTTCTCCGGGGTGCGCACCACGTTCTGCGTCAGGCACATGGGCCGACAAGTCCCCCCGATGCAGTAGTCCCCTTGCGCGCAGCACCCGCCGTTGCAGAGCACCCCATTGGGGCAGCACACCCGGTCGCCGCCGTAGCAGGCCCCGCCGTAGCAGGCATCCCCCTGGGTGCAGGAGTCGCCGTCGTTGCACGCCGTGCCCGCCGGCCGCGCCGCGTAGCCACACGCGCCCGTGGCGGGGTTGCAGGTGCCGGGGCTGGCGTAACAGGTGCCGGGCGCGCTGTTGCAGCTCACCGTCGTCCCCACACAGCTCCCCGTCGCCCCACACTTGTCGTTGAGGGTGCAAGCATTGCCGTCGTTGCAGACGGCGCCGGCGGTCAACGGCGAGTAGACACACGTCGCCCCCGAGCAGCTCCCATAGGGGGAGAAGCAGGGCCCGGGTGGGGTGTTGCAGGGGCCGCAGGTGGACTCCACGACGAGGATGTTGAGCATGAAGCGGCCGCAGGAGCCGTTCTTCCCATCCACGGTGATGCGCACCTCCTGGTTGCGCGCCAGGTTGAGGATGGCGGAGGACGTGAGCGTGGAGGCCGAGGCGTTGTCGTTGCAGCCCAGCGAGGCGCTGCTGTGCCAGTCCGTCACCTGCACCACCGTGTCGTAGTCGGTGGTGTCGAGCGGGTCCGTGACGAAGGTGTAGCTGCCGTCATACGGGGCGATGAAGTGGAAGCTCAGGTCCGGTCCGCTGCCACCGCCGCAGGCGGGCGTCACCTCGTTCGCCGCGCCGCAGGTGCGGCCCACCGCCACGCCTCGGCCCACGCGCAGCCGCAGGTCCACGTAGGAAGACGTGACCACGCGGGCTTCCTGGGTGACCAGGCTCTCCGGGGCCACCGGCTCCGCGCCGGCTCCACCCCCAGGGGACTGTGTGCAGCCCAGCCCCAGCAGCAGCACCCAAAGAAAGACACCGTTCCAGTGTCGATACTTGTTCTCCGCCATGACTGTCCCCCCTGCGTTCAACTTCCAACAGCATACACACTCGCAGTGGGCATTACGATAATTCTACGACAGGGCGGTTTTCAGGCAGTCATTCAACGCGGGGTGTCGCCTGGGAGCGCAGGCTGGTGGCGAGGCCGCCCCACCACATCCCCATCATCGCGAGGAAGGCCGGGACGTCCTGGCCATGGCGGACGGGGTGGTCCGGACGGAGGGCCTCCCAGCCCCGGTGCTCCAGGACGACCCGGGTGCCGCCCTGGGAGGGCTCGAAGCGGACGTCCACCTGGGTGAGTTCGCCTGGGGCGAAGTTGCGTCCGCGCCATTCGAAGCAGAGCCGCGCGCCGGGCTCCCACGTCAGCACGCGGCCAATCTCGAAGGTGCCGGCGCCGTCCTCTTCGATCAAGCGGCCTCCGGCGCCTCCCTCGAAGCGCACCACGCTGTCGGCCGCGTGGGAGCCCCGGAAGCGTGGCCCGCGCCGCCACCAGAGGTTGGTCTCCTCGGTGAAGACGGTGAAGGCGACCTCTGGCTCCACCTCCAGGAAGGTCGTCACGCGGGCAATCTGCTCGGTCGTCATGTCGGGCCTCGCGAGGGACTCATGGCCGCTTCTTCGCGCGCGTGCGCTCGGCGTGTTCCTTGAATGACTGGAGCTGCTCGCCCCAGAAGGCCTCCACCTCGTCGAGCCACACGCGCAGCTCCGAGAAGCGCTCCGGCCTCAGCCGGTACAGCTTGACGCGAGCGTCGTCCTCCACGGCGTCCTCCTGGACGAGCCCCGTCTTGCGCAGGACACGCAGGTGCCGGCTCATGGCGGGGGGAGACATGTCGAAGGCGGCGGCCAGCTCTCCGGCGCGAAGGGGCTGCTCGCGCAGCAGGTCGATGACCCCACGGCGGGTGGGGTCGGCCAGGGCGGCGAAGGTGTCGTCGAGACGTCGGGCGGCTCCCATGGTGTGCTTTCGGGGCTCAGCCCTTCATGCGCTGGGCGAACCACCACGCGTGGCCCTCCAGGTCCTCCGCGCCGTAGCCCCGGTCCGTCCAGTAGTCGTCGCCGTAGTTCGTCGTCTCCGGCTCCCGGGTGATTTTCGCGCCCGCGGCCTTCGCCCGCGCGCAGTGCGCGTCCACGTCATCCACGTAGAGCATGAGGTAGGCGGCGCTGGTGCCTCCCGCCGCGGCCGGCGTGCGCCCCGGGTACTTCGCGCTGAGCGAGCTCAACATGATGACGCCCTCGCCGAAGACGAGCTCGGAGTGGACGATGACGCCCGGCCCTCCCTCCACCTTCAGCCGCGTCTGGAAGCCAAAGGCCCGCTCCAGCCAGTCGATGGCGGCCGGAGCATTCACGTAGAACAGCCCGGGGGTGATGCGCGCACAGCCCTCTGGAACCTTCTTCATGGCGGATCTCCTGGCAACGAACTTCGTTGCCTCCATGGGCAATATTTAACGCTGTCGTTAACCATCCGCAAGCGCCAAGGACGCGTCCCCGCCGGGCGAGGAAGCGGCCATCGTCAGGACGGAGGGCTGCCGGGGCTCCAGGGGTTCAGCGGGCCGCGAGCCACGCCTCGACCTCGAGCGCCTCCTTCACGCGGGCCTTGGGGAAGCGCCGGTAGATTTCGAGCGTGGACTGAGCCAGGTCCCGTGCGCGCCTGGCTTCACGGGGTTGGTCCACCAGGGCGCGCGCGACCAGGAACCGCATGTCCGCGAGGAGGAGTTCGTCGGAGCCGAAGGCGCTCTTCTCATAGACGGCCAGCGCACGCTCCAGATGCGGACGGGCCTTGCGTGGCTGATTCATGGCCAGGAGCGTCTCGCCGATGAGGGCCCGGTCATAGGCCGCCTCCAGGGAGTCGGGACCCCGAGCCTTCTCTCGAATGGCCAGGGCGCGCTCATGGAGCGCGAGCGCCTCGGCGTGGCGGCCCAAGTCCCGCAGGACCTGGCCCATTCCGGCCAGGGGCTCGGCGACAACGGCACTCTCCAAGCCGAAGACCTTCTCTCGAATCGCCACCGAGCGGCGGTAGTACGCCACGGACTCCTCGGCGCGACCCTTGACGTGGCGAAGCATGTTGGCGCCGTTGTGCAGCGCCGACGCCACGGCCGGAGATTCCTCGCCGTACACCTTCTCGCAGATGGCGAGCGCGCGGTGCTGGTTCGCGAGCGCGTCCTCGTAACGGTTGAGATAGGTCTCCTGCACGGCCAGCGCCTGGAGAACAGCGGCCACGTCCGGATGGTTGGGCCCGTAGTGCTCGGTGTAGCGGGCCAGTGCTTCCTTCAAGAGCGCGGCGGACTCCTCGAAACGGCCCGCGACGCTGAGCACCCGCCCCGCGCTCAGCAGGGGCGTCGAGAGCCGGGCATCTCCCGCGGGGAACGCCTTGCGGGCCAACTCCAGCGCGTGCAAGCCCTGCGTGACTGCCTCTGGCAGCCGCCCCTTGGCATGCAAGAAGACAGCGAGATTGGTGGCCAGCAGGCGCTCCAGCTCCGCGTCGCCTCCGAGCCGTGCGACAGCGGCGGTGGCATTGCTCGCGTACAGGTTCTCGGGGTCCTGCTCGTCAAGCGTGCTGGCGACTCGCAGCAACGCGACCCACCCGTCCGCTAGCTGTCTGTCCAGCCCGGCCGCCTGGGCCGTCTGGATGAGCTTGTGCAGCGTCTTCACGGAGTCACGCGGTTGGAGCCCCGCCTGCGAATGAGCGAGCACGTTGAGCATCTCCACGTGCGCCGGCGGGTAGTCCAGGCCCTCCATCCGCGCGGGAAGCGTGGAGGCCAACTCGAGCGCGGACTTGAGCTGCCCCGCGTGCAGCCGCGCGCGGACCGTGGCGAACTCCTTCTGAAGCGCCTCCAGTCGCTGTCGCGTCTCCAGGTCCTTCGGAAGCGGACGTGGCGAAGTCAGTGCCTGCACATCCGAGCACCGGGCCAGGTCCTCCAAACGGCTCACCGCGCGGGCGGCGTTCTGGACCACGGTCGTATCCGCCGACGCCAGCACCTCCACCAAGGCGGAGACGTCCTTGCGGCGTTGGTCCAGGCACAGCAACTGCCGCTCGAACATGCCCTCCGTCTGCCGCCCGTGGATGCGCGTGGCCTCGCACGCCTGCTTCGACGCCGTCGTCCAATCACGCACGTACGCGTCCAGCCCCTTCTCCACCACGCGCCACGCATCCGCCGCGTAGGGCAGCGTGTCCTTCGTGAGCGCGACGTGAACGGTGCTCCGGGTCTTCGCGTCCCAGATGTCGGTGAAGGCGCCAGGGTCGTCCGCGCACAGCGCGGGCCGCGTGGAAATGAAGACGCCCGCCCCCACCGCCGCGAGCAGTACGGCCGCGGCGGCGCCCCCGAGCAGCTTCTGCCTGCGCGAGCGAGGCTCCTGCCGCAGGGCCCGCAGCAGCACATCCATGGAGGCGTGACGGTCTCCGGGGGTCGGCGACAAGCCCTTCAACACCGCGACGTGAACCCAGTCAGGGACCCCCGTCTCGCGCTGGAGGGCACGGACCTCGCGAGCGCGCTCGGCGGGCGTGACGTCCATCTGACAGGCCCGCGCGGAGGGCCTGACGCCATAGAGCGCCTCGAGGAGCGCGACGCAGAAGCTGAACTGGTCGCTGCGCGCGTCGGGCCGTTCGCCTCTCGCCTGCTCGGGGGACATGTAGCCCGGCGTGCCCAGCAGCGCCCCCGTCTGGGTGAGAGACACACCTGGCACGGATGGGGCCACGAGCGCGGGCCCGGGCTTCGGCGGCTCTTCGACACCTTCGTCGAGGATGCGCACGAGTCCGAAGTCGGTGATGCGAACCCGTCCCGCATTGTCGATGAGGACGTTGTCCGGCTTGAAGTCGCGGTGCACGAGTCCCGCGGCGTGCGCGGCGGCGAGCCCCTGCCCCGCCTGGAGGAACAGGCCCAGCACCTCGCGCCAGGGCATCCGTCCCGCGCGCATGCGGGCCCCCAGCGTGGTGCCCTCGACGAACTCCATCGCCAGGAAGACGCGCTCGTCGACTCGGCCGAAGTCGTGGATGGCGACGACGTTGGGATGGACGACACGCGCGGTCGCCTGGGCCTCACGCAGCAGCCGGCCCTGGGCTTCCGCGAGACGGGCGGGTTGGATGGTGTCGAAGCGCAGAATCTTGAGGGCGACGCGGCGGTCGAGCTCCGGGTCCCGCGCGGAATAGACGACGCCCATGCCCCCCGAGCCAATGCGCGCCATCACCACGTAGCGACCCAGCGAGGTGCCGGGACTCAACGGCTCCCATGGCGGTGTCGGCGAAGCCGTGGGTTGGCTCGCGTCACCGTCCACGGAGGCCACGGCCTCCGCCACCAGCACGCGGCATGCGGGGCAGCCATCCAGGTGCTCCTGCACCACCGTGGCCTCTTCACCCCGCAACAATCCCCGACCGAAGGCGAGGAGGTTCTCCGTGGTGGGACATTGCATGAGTCCTCAAGGTAGGCTTCGGGTGGATGGCCAAGACACCGGACACCGAGGTCCATGAAGAGGACCTTGCGCTCGCGAGAGCCTGCGCTCACGGTGACACCGTGGCCCTGGCCGCGCTCGAGGCGCGCATCATTCCCCAGGTCCGCGTGGCATTGAAGCGCCGTGGAGTGGACGAGACGACAACCGACGAGGCGCTCCAGGTCTTTCGCGCGCGTTTCCTCGTCGCCGACGGCGCCATGCCGCCCCGCATCATGGAGTATTCCGGGCGCGGTCCGCTCTCCGCCTGGCTCCGCATGACCGTGCTGCGGCTGGCCTGGGGGCTGGTGAACGAGCGCAAAGGGCCGGCCCTCCCCGATGACACGCCGTTGGAGGCGCTGAGCGCCGCGCCCCACGACATGGAGCTGCAGTACCTCAAGTCCCGCTATGGGGCGGACTTCAACGCCGCCTTCCAGGAGGCGCTCGCGGGGCTGGAGCCGCGCGCGCGGACCCTGTTGCGAATGCATCTGGTGGACGGAATGGGCACCGCGCGCATCGCGGAGGCGTACGGCGTGGACCGCTCCTCGGTGAAGCGCTGGCTCGCCACCGCGCGCGAATGGCTGCTGGACCAGACCCGCACGCGCTTCGCGGCCCGCGTGGGCGCGCGCGTGCCGGAGCTGGGCAGTCTGCTCGCCCAGCTCCAGAGCCAGCTCGACCTGAGCATCCGCCGCCTGATGACGACGGAGGGAGACGCGCCGTAGCGCGGCCCCCTTTCGTGCCCGCGAGCGGACTACACGAACATCATCGGGTCGAACTCGTCCACGTTGACCGGCAGCAGCCGGGGCAGCGGGCGCTGGAACACCTTCGCGTTGAGCTCCAGGTCGACAATCTTCAGGCCCGAGGGCACCAAATCCCTGAAGCGCTGGCTGACGTACTCGCGCAGGCCGAGCACCGCCACCTGGCGCTTCTCCTCCAACATGGGCTTGAGCGCCTCGGCGAAGTCTCCGCCGTCATGGCTGGCCAGGCCCACCGCCGCCTTGGGGCGCTGGACGCGAATGGACTCCAGCAACTTGAGGATGCCCAGGTCCACCACCTTCTGGTCCTGCCGCCCGTACAGGAGCGCCACCTCGCACCCCGCGGACTTCAGCGCGCGGATGAAGCCAATCATCATGTCCGGCAGCTGCTCGCCCCGCGCGTTGAGCACCACCACGCAGCGCACGGGCGCGGGGAAGTAGCTCTCGCAGAAGGCCACCAGCCGGTCGAACTGGACGCGGTCCTGTGACTCGGGTTTGCGGCCGACAACGTTGGACACGGCCCAGTCGATGTTCTCCGCATCGATGAGCACATAGGAGGCGGCGGGGGGACGTCCGGTGAGCATGGGCGCGGACAATACGCTCGCGCGCCATTTCCAGGGGGATTGCGTGAGCGCCGCGAGCCGCCCTGGCATGTCACGAACACCTGACGGCACCTCAGGCGACCTGACGCGTCAGAAGCGGTCCGGCCCCGGCGGCATCTCCGGCAGCGGCGCCAGCGCGGCCAGCAGGCCATGCTCCGGAATGGGCGGCTGCATGGGCAGCACCACCGTGAAGCGCGAGCCCCGTCCGAACTCGCTCTCCACGAACACCTTGCCGCCGTGGCCCTCCACCAGGCTCTTGACGATGGCCAGCCCCAGGCCCGCGCCGCCGTGCTCGCGCGTGGAGCTGCCGTCCACCTGGTAGAAGCTCTGGAAGATGCGTTCGAACTGGTCCTCGCGGATGCCCACGCCGGTGTCTTCCACGCTGACGCGATAGCCGGACATCCCCAGCGACTCCTGCGGGCCCGCTTCCGACAGCACCACCGACACCCGGCCCCCGGAGGCGGTGAACTTCAGCGCGTTGGCGAGCAGGTTCACCAGCACCTGCCGCAGCTTGTCCGCGTCCCCCGCCAGCCGGGGCCTGGGAAGGGGCGGCAGCCGCACCTCCAGCTCCACGCCCTTGCGCTGCGCCTGCGGCATGACGGTGGACACCGCCGTCTGGATGACGCCGGCCAGGTCCACGGGAGAAATCGCCAGGCGCAGCTTGCCCGCTTCAATCTGGCTCAGGTCCAGGATGGAGGAGATGAGGTTGAGCAGCGACTCACCCTTCTCGACGATGGTGCGCACGTAGAGCAGCTGCTCCGGGTTGAGCACGCCGGCCAGCCCCTCCGCCAACATCTCCGAGTAGCCGATGATGGACGCCAGGGGCGTGCGCAGCTCGTGGCTCACCGTGCCCAGGAAGGTGGACTTCAGCCGGTCCAGCTCCTTGAGGCGGGTGTTGACCTGCGCCAGGCGCGAGTTCTGCGCCTCCAGCTCGCGGTGCGTCTCCAGCATCGCCTCGATATGCAGCTGCGTCGTCAGGTACGTGCGGTGGCCGCTGGCCACCAGCGCGGCGAGCACCTGGCCAAAGTGCGTGAGCACCTGCGCCGCCGTGCGCTCGGGCGCGCGCCGCACCTTGGCCACCAGCTCCTGGGCGCGCGTCAGCTCCAGCCCGGAGATGTCCGTGAGCGTGTCGGGGAAGTCCCCCAGCTCCTCGGGCGTGAAGGGCCCCAGGATGACACGGCCCAGGAAGTCCCCCTCCCAGCGCACCGGCATCACCAGGTAGCGCAGGCCGGTGAAGCACGGCAGCGCGATGAGGCCCGCCTCCTCCGCGCCATCTCCCTGAGCCACGCGTGCGCCCTGCAGCGGGTGCACCGGGCCGTCCTTCACCCGCGCCACCGTCGCCGTGCAGCGCGTGCGGCCATCCGGGAAGGAGAAGACGTAGGCGCAGAAGTCGCCGTGGCCCACCTTCACGTCGGCCAGCTTGGTGCCTCGCGCGTCCAGCACCTTGATGCCCACGCGGTACAGCTCGCTGAAGCTCTTCACCACCTCGGAGAAGGAGGGCAGGTCCAGCATCTCGCCCAGCGACAGGCGACGCTGGAGCACCGACTCGCGGCGCGAGCCCGTGGCGCCTTCCGGTGGCGCGTTCCCCTGATAGCCGCTCATCGCCCGCCCCCCAGGTGCTCGTCGCGCCCCACCGCCGAGTAGCGGCCCGCCAGCGTGGTGCCCGCCAGGTCCATCCGCCCGAAGACCTGGGAGAGGAACTCCGTCTCGGTCAGCCCCACGTTGCGCGCCAGGTGCGCCCGGGCATCCAGCCGCCGGTAGGCCGCCTGCGCCACCGCGTGGAAGGTCTCCAGCACGCCCTCACCCTTGAGCGCCACCGCGCCCACGACGGCCTCCCCGCCGCGCTTGCGCGCCTCCTCCAGCTCCGCGTCCGTGCGCGCGTCGGGCAAATCCCGCTTGTTGAACTGGATGACGACGGGCACCTGATCCACGTCCAGGCCGTTCTCCTTCATGTTGTCCTGGAGGTTTCGCCAGTAGGCGTTGTTCTCCGCCGTCGCCCCGTGCCGACTGTCCGCGATGAACACCACCGCGTCCGCGCCCTGGAGCACGATGCGCCGGGTGGCGTTGTGGATGACCTGGCCGGGCACGGTGAAGAGCTTCACCTTCACCTTGAAGCCGGACGACGTGGAGAAGAAGACGGGCAGCAGATCGAAGAACAGCGTCCGGTCGTCGTGCGTCTCCACCGTCAGCAACCGGCCCCGCACCTCGGGGGACGCCCGGGCATGGAGCTGGCGCAGATTCGTCGTCTTCCCGCTGAGTCCGGGCCCGTAGTAGACGATCTTGAGCGTCAGCTCTCGCTGGGCGTGGTTGAGTTGCAAAGGATGGCTCGGGCAGGCGGGGTCTAGATGAGGAGGCCAGCCCTCCGTGGATGACCAGGGTTTTTATAGTGGGAAGGCGCCCCGCGCGGAAGGCCGGCTGGATGCCAGCCGTGGAAGCGATGCCCATTCTTGGAATGGGACGGGCCAGAGTCGGGTTGACCGGAATCCGCCCCTCACAACCGCGGGGGAGGCAATCTCCTCACTTGGGAAGACAATGTGCGCGGAATGACCGCGTGCACCGGTGGCGGGGGTGCGGTTAGGATCGCAGAGCGACGGAGGAGATGGCGATGACGATGAAGCAGGTGGACCCGGGCGTGGAGCTGGCCCCAGCCCCGGTGCTGGAAGCGGCGGTGGGCCTCCCCAACGACCTGATGGCGGCGGTGAAGTTCACCCTGCCCACCGACGAAGACATGACGGCGGTGGCGGCCCTGCGCGCCAGCTCCGAGCCCTGGAAGAGCCGGGGTGAGACGCAGGAAGACAGCCTCAAGGCCCTGGCCCAGCTCAAGCCCTTCATCCACGTAGCGAAGCTGCAGACGCAGATCGTCGGCTACGTCACGGTGGAGCGCGACGGCCCGGTGCCCGGCGCCGCCTACCTGCGCAACATCGTGGTGAAGACGGAGCTGCGCAAGAAGGGCCTGGGCGCGGTGGTCCTGGAGCAGGCGCTCCGAGCCGCTCGGGACATGTACCGCAAGACCATTGCCCTGCGCGTGGACCCGTCCAATGCGCCCGCGGTGAGCTTCTACCGCAAGGCGGGATTCACCACCGTGGCCACGGTGGTGTCCAAGAAGTCCGGCAAGCTCCGGCTGCTGATGTCCCGCGAGCTGTAGTTCCTGGACCTGGCTGGCGGGAGGACGCTTGCCTCCCGCCGCCTTCGCTCCGAGCGGGCCTCCTGGCCCCGGAGCCCCTCTCTTCAACCCTGGCGGACATGGCCCGGCCCCCTCGACAGGGTGGGTGTGGGGCCCACCGCGCTCAGCGCGGCGTGACTCCGTCCAGGGGTGGGCGCTTTTGCGTCAATGTCGACTATCCTGCGGTCCCCCGCGCTCCGCGCTCCGTGGCTCGAGTTCGAATCCGCATGAGACCCCTTGCAGAGCTGTTGCGCCATTTGTCGCGGCCTGGAGTGACGGAGCTGACCCTGGCCACCGGGCGCCCTCCCATGATTCGGGGCAGCAACGGCTACGAGCCGGTGGACCCCGCCGCGGTGACGACGGACGACGTCGTCCGGGCGCTCCAGGCCATGGTGGGTGTGGCCCGGGCATCCAGCGTCTCCGACGCACCCTCGAACTGGTCCGTCAACGCCAATGGACTGGGTGCCCTGTCCATCGCCGCGATGCGTCGGGGAGACCTCATGCACCTGAGGTTGTCCCGCGCGGCGGAAGTCGCGGC
>NZ_JABUMQ010000430.1:0-7868 GCF_013336645.1 Myxococcus sp. CA039A
CAGACGTCGGAAGCGGCGAAGGAGATGAAGGAAGAAGAGACGAGGCGGGTGACGCCTCGGTGAGGGACGCAGACACCCTTGGGCTCACCGGTGGAGCCGGAGGTGAACATGACGTAGGCGAGGTCATCCCCTGTCACGACACCCGTGAGAGGTGAAGATGGCTGGCGAGCGATGTGAGAAGCCTCCTCATCGATGACGAAGAGGACGGCGCCGCAGGCAGGCAGGTCATCGACGACGTCGGAGTGAGAGAGGACGACGCCGGCTGAGGACTCGCGGAGGACGAAGGCGAGGCGGTCGGAAGGCCAGGCCTTGTCGAGGGGGACGTAGGAGGCGCCGGCCTTGAGGATGGCGAGGAGGGAGACGATGAGGTCAGCGGAGCGGTCGAGGCGGACGGCGACGCGCGAGCCGGGAAGAACGTCGAGAGTGCGCAGGTAATGGGCGAGCTGATTGGAGCGCGAGTCGAGCTGGGCGTAGGAGACAGACTCCTCACCCGACACGACGGCGACAGCATCAGGCGTGCGCGCGGCCTGCTGAGCGAAGAGCTCCTGAATGCTTGCGTTGCGAGGGTAGCTCGTCGTGGCGCCGTTCCAACCCGTGAGGACTTGCTGCTTCTCTGCCACCGTGAGCAGAGGAATCAGACCGAGCTGTGCATCAGGCGAAGCGGTCAGCGCTTCGAGCAACACGAGGTAGTGACGCGCGAGACGCTCCATGGTCGCCGCGTCGAAGAGGTCGGTGTTGTAGTTGAAGCCGCCGACGAAGCCGTTGATGCCTTCTTCGAGAAAGAGGCTGAAGTCGAACTTCGCCGTCTCGATGCTGGGAGCCAGCCCGCTGAGGGTGAGACCCGGGAGCTCGAGTTCCTCTTCAGGAGCGTTCTGAAGGGTGAGGGTGACCTGGAAGAGCGGTGAGCGACTCAGGTCACGCTGAGGCTGAAGCTCCTCGACGAGCTTCTCGAAGGGGACGTCCTGGTGCTCGTAGGCGGCCAGAGTGGACGTGCGCACCTGGGAGAGCAACTGACGGAAGGACTGCTTCGAGTCGAGTCGGGAGTGGAGGACGAGGGTGTTGACGAAGAAGCCGATGAGGCCCTCGGTCTCGGAGCGATTGCGATTCGCGATGGGAGAGCCGACGGAGATGTCGTCCTGGCCCGAGTAGCGGGAGAGCAGAAGCTGGAAGGAAGCCAGCAGCACCATGAAGGGCGTGGCGCCTTCACGCTGAGCGAGGGCCTTCACGGCCTGGGTCAACTCACGAGACAACCCGATGGGGAACACCGCACCGCGATAGGACTGAACGGCGGGGCGAGGCCTGTCAGTGGGCAGCTCCAGGGACGAGGAGGCACCGGCAAGCTGGGTGCGCCACCAGGCGATTTCGGAAGAGAGGACGTCGCCCTGGAGCCACTGGCGCTGCCAGACGGAGAAGTCGGCGTACTGGATGGGCAGCGGAGAAAGCTGGGCAGGCTCGCCCCCAGCGAACTGACGGTAGAAGGCGGCGAGTTCACGGACGATGACGCCGATGGACCAGCCGTCGGAGACGATGTGGTGATTGGTGATGAGGAGGAGGAACTCGTCATTGGTGAGGCGCACGAGAGTGGCGTGCACCAACGGGCCACGAGACAGGTCGAAGGAGTGAAGAGCCTCCTCGCGCATGATCCGCTGGGCTTCGGAATCGCGAGCAGAGGAGTCCAGGGCGCGCAGGTCGACGACGGGCAGCGCTATGCGGACGTCGGGCAGGATGCGCTGGACGGGCTGGCCCTCGTGAATGGCGAAGTGGGTGCGCAGGGCCTCGTGACGCTGAATCAGCGCGTTGAGGGACTGGAGCAGTGCGTCCGCGTTGAGGTTGCCTGTGAGCTTGAGCGCCCAGGGGATGTTGTAGGTGGGAGCGCCGGGCTGGAGCTGGTCGAGGAACCAGAGGCGCTGCTGGGCGAAGGAGAGAGGCAGCGGCTGGGCCCGGTCGACAGGGACGAGGGCCGGTTGGCGAGACGAGGAGCCGTGGAGCAAGTCGAGCCGCTCGGAGAGGAGAGCGACGGTGGGAGAAGAGAAGAGCTCACCGAGGGGCAGCTCGACGTCGAAGGTGGAGCGGATGCGAGAGACGACTTGAGTGGCGAGGAGGGAGTGGCCGCCCAACTCGAAGAAGTCGCCGTGGATGCTGACGCGCTCCAGGCCGAGGACGTCGGAGAAGATGGAGGCGAGGCGGGACTGGGTGAGAGTGGAGGGAGGGGCGAAGTCGTCGCCGGAGGCGTCAGCTGCGGCGAAGTCGGGAGGAGGAAGAGCCTTCCTGTCGAGCTTCCCGTTGGCGGAGAGGGGGAAGGAGGAGAGGGAGACGAGAGCAGCCGGCACCATGTACTCGGGCAGGCGCTGCGAAAGGAATGTGCGCAGCGCCGAGCCATCGACAGAGGACTCGGCCGAGGTGAAGTAGGCGACGAGACGCTTGTCGCCGGGGACGTCTTCGCGAGCGAGGACGACGGCTTCCTGGATGCCAGAGAAGAGGCGGAGAGCGGCCTCGACTTCGCCCAGCTCAATGCGGAAGCCGCGGACCTTCACCTGGAAGTCGGAGCGGCCGAGGAACTCGAGAGTGCCGTCGGCGAGCCAGCGGACTCGGTCACCGGTGCGGTAGAGGCGAGCACCAGGAGTGCTGCTGAAGGGATGCGGGACGAAGCGCTCGGCGGTGAGGTCAGCGCGGTTGAGGTAACCCCAAGCAAGGCCGTCACCCCCGACGAAGAGCTCTCCAGGGACGCCCGGAGGCAGGGGCTGGAAGGAGGCGTCGAGGACGAAGGCGGAGGAGTTGGAGAGAGGCGCGCCGATGGGGACGGAGCGAGAGAAGGAGTCCCCATTCCGTAGCGAATGAGTGGCGGAGAAGGTGGTGTTCTCGGTAGGGCCGTAGCCGTTGACGAGGACGTGGCCCGGGGGCAGCCGCGAGAGGTGCTCGCGGACGCGAGAAGGCGGCAGGACGTCGCCACCGGCGAGGACCTGGCGGACACCAGCCAGCGCGACGGGCTGAGTCGCCACCATCTGCTCGAAGAGAGCGGCGGTGAGCCAGAGGGAGGTGATGCCCTCGCGGACAAGCAGAGAGCCCAACTCCTCGAGGGACAGGGCATGAGGAGGAGCGAGGACGAGCTTGGAGCCGTGGAGGAGAGCGCCCCAGATTTCGAGGGTGGAGGCGTCGAAGGCGACGGGGGCTGCGTGGAGCCAGACGTCGGAAGCGGCGAAGGAGATGAAGGAAGAAGAGACGAGGCGGGTGACGCCTCGGTGAGGGACGCAGACACCCTTGGGCTCACCGGTGGAGCCGGAGGTGAACATGACGTAGGCGAGGTCATTGCCCGTCACGTCCAGAAGGGGCGCCGAAAGGGGCTGGCGAGCGATGCGAGAAGCCTCCTCATCGATGACGAGGAGGACGGCGCCGAAGGCAGGCAGGTCATCGACGACGTCGGAGTGAGAGAGGACGACGCCGGCTGAGGACTCGCGGAGGACGAAGGCGAGGCGGTCGGAGGGCCAGGCCTTGTCGAGGGGGACGTAGGAGGCGCCGGCCTTGAGGATGGCGAGGAGGGAGACGATGAGGTCAGCGGAGCGGTCGAGGCGGACAGCGACGCGAGAGCCGGGAAGAACGCCGAGAGTGCGCAGGTAATGGGCGAGCTGATTGGAGCGCGAGTCGAGCTGGGCGTAGGAGACAGACTCCTCACCCGACACAACGGCGACGGCATCAGGCGTACGCGCGGCCTGCTGAGCGAAGAGCGAAGGGATGGATGCGTCGCGCGGGTAATCACTGACAACGCCATTCCAACCCGCGAGGACCTGCTGCTTCTCCGCCAACGTGAGCAGAGGGATCAGGCCAAGCTGGGTATCGGGGGCCGCCTGAAGTCCCTCAATCAGCACCGCGTAGTGACGCGAGAGGCGCTCCATGGTCGCCGCGTCGAAGAGGTCGGTGTTGTAGTTGAAGACACCCGCGAAGCCATTGATGCCTTCTTCGAGCAGAAGGCTGATGTCGTACTTCGAGGACTCGATGCTCGGAGGCAGCGCGCCCAGCGTGATGCCGGGGAGCTTGAGTTCTCCTTCAGGAGCGTTCTGAAGGGTGAGGGTGACCTGGAAGAGCGGTGAGCGGCTCAGGTCACGCTGAGGCTGGAGTTCTTCGACAAGCTTCTCGAAGGGGACGTCCTGGTGCTCGTAGGCGGCCAGAGTGGACGTGCGCACCTGGGAGAGCAACTGACGGAAGGACTGCTTCGAGTCGAGTCGGGAGTGGAAGACGAGGGTGTTGACGAAGAAGCCGATGAGGCCCTCGGTCTCGGAGCGATTCCGGTTGGCGAGGGGCGAGCCCACGGAAACGTCGTCCTGGCCCGAGTAGCGGGAGAGCAGGAACTGGAAGGAAGCCAGCAGCACCATGAAGGGCGTGGCACCCTCGCGCTGGGCGAGCGCCTTGACCCAGTCGCTCGACTGTCTGGACAGGGCCACGGGGACGATGTCTCCCCGGTACGTCTGAACAGCGGGACGCGGTCTGTCAGTGGGAAGCTCGAGCGAAGTCGAGACGCCGGCGAGCTCCTGGCGCCACCAGTCAATCTCGGCGGAAAGGACGTCGCCCTGGAGCCACTCGCGCTGCCAGATGGCGAAGTCGGCGTACTGGATGGGCAGGGAGGCGAGCTGGGCGGGTTCTCCTCCGGCGAACTGACGGTAGAAGGCGGCGAGCTCGCGGACGATGATGGCGACAGACCATCCGTCGGAGACGATGTGGTGTGCGGTGACGAGCAGGATGTGCTCGTCGTCGCTCAATCGCACCAGGGTCGCGTGTACCAGCGGACCCCGAGACAGGTCGAATGAATGCAGTGCCTCTTGGCGCATCAGGCGCTGGGCTTCCGCGTCCCGCTCCTGCTCCGGCAGTGCGCGGAGGTCGATGAGAGGCATCTCCAGCACGACATCCTGCTGGATGCGCTGAACGGGCTGACCCTCATGAATGGCGAAGTGCGTGCGCAGCACCTCATGGCGCAGCATCAGCGCGCGGAGGGACTGGCGCAGCGCGTTTGAATCCAGGGTTCCGGTGAGCTTGAGCGCCCACGGGATGTTGTATGCGGAGCCGCCGGGCTGGAGCTGATCGAGGAACCAGAGGCGCTGCTGGGCGAACGAGAGAGGAATGGCGCCGTCGCGCGCGCCCGGGCGCAGCAGGAGGCGCCTGGTCCCCGTGCCCTCGCTGCTTCTCGACTCAATCCGCCGGGAGAGCTGTTCGACGGTGGGGGCCTCGAAGAGGTCGCGCAGTGGGAGCTCCACTCCCAGCACGGAGTGGATGCGCGAGACGACCTGGGTGGCGAGCAGGGAGTGTCCGCCGAGCGCGAAGAAGCTGTCCGTCGCGCCCACATGCTCCACGCCCAACACCTGGGCGAACACCAGCGTGAGCTGTTCCTCGGTCCGTGAGCGCGGAGCGGTGTATCGCGAGCCGGAGTCTTTCTGAGCCGGCGCGGGGCGGGCCCTGCCGTTGAACGAGCGAAGGACCTGCTCATGCTCATCTCTCGTCAGCAGGGAGATGGAGGCGAGGCGCGCATCCGGGGCAGCCATCAGCGCCTGGAGCGCGACGCCCCAGTGATGAAGGAGACGCTCGGGGATGGAAGGCTCGAAGCGCGCGGCGTCGAAGAGCAGGCGCAGCTCCAGCGAGTCCCCAGGGATGACGTACGCCTCCAGCGGCGTGTCCGTCTGGTCCACGATGGTGAAGTCGCGGATGCCCAACGCATCCCCGGCGGAATTCACCGCGGCGTCGATGGGGAAGTTCTCGACGATGAAGAGGGACTCGAAGAGGGGCGTGCCGCGCGGCACGTCGCTCCACCCGTGCAGACGCACGAGGGACGTGTGCTCGAACTGGCGCAGCTCGAGCTGCTGGGTGTGGAGCTGCTGAAGCCAGGAGAGGGCGGTGGTGCCGTCGTCGACGAAGACACGGACGGGCACGGTGTTGATGAAGAGCCCGATGGCGCGGTCGATGCCGGAGAGGTCGGCGGAGCGACCGGAGGTGGTGGCACCGAAGACGATGTCCTGCTCACCGGTGTGACGTGAGAGCACCAGCGTCCACGCGGCCTGGACCAGCGCATTGAGGGTGAGGCGGTGCTGGCGGACGAAGGCCTGGAGGGTTGCTGTCGTCTGCGCGGGCAGGTGGAGCTGGAGGCGCTGACGCTGGAGCACCGAGTCCGGGCTTCGGGGAAGGGCACCAGGGAGGGGCGTGGGCGCGGTGAAGCCATGCAGCGTCTTTCGCCAGTAGAGCTCCGCGGGCTCCATCGGCTGGCGCTGGAGCCAGGTGACGTAGTCGCGGAAGGTCGTTGCCTCGCTCCGGGCCCACACCAGTCCCGTGCGAATCTGCTCGTAGGTGGTGAAGAGGTCCTGGAAGAGGAGGCCCATGCTCCAGCCGTCCATCAACACGTGATGCGTGGTCCAGAGAACGCGCCAGGCGTGCTCATCGGTGCGGATGGCGGTCAGGCGCAGCAGCGGCGGCGTGCGCAGGTCGAACCCGCGAGCACGGTCCTCGGAGAGGAGGGCCTGGAAGCGGGACTGCTGCTCTGCTTCCTCCACGCCGCGCCAGTCGAGTTCCTCCCAGGGCAGGGCAGCACGGGGGTGGACGAGCTGGAGGGGCTCCCGCGAGTCGCCCGAGTGGAAGGACGTGCGCAGCAGGGGCTGGCGCTGGATGACGGTCTCCCAGGTGCGCCGGAACGCCCCCAGGTCTACCGCGCCACTGAAGGTCCACGTCAACTGGGTGACGTAGACGCCGGAGCCCGGCGCGGCGAGCGTGTGGAAGAGCATGCCCTGCTGCAAGGGCGACAACGGATAGAGGTCCTCCACCGGCGTGCCCGCGGGGACCAGCCGGTCCGCGATGGCCTGCTTCAACCGGCTCAGGACGACGTCCGTGGACTCGTGCCACTTCGAGTCCGTCGACGTGCGCGGCGTGAGCGCGGAGTCCGGCTGCTCGGCCCATTCGCTGCCCTCGAACTTCACGACCCGCGCGAGGGCCTCCAGCGTCGGGTGCTGGAAGAGTTGCTGGGTGGTGAGCTGGAGGCCCGCGTTGCGTGCGCGGGAGACAATCTGGATGGAGAGGATGGAGTCGCCACCCAGCGCGAAGAAGTTGTCATGGCGCGTGACACGCGGCGCGCGCAGGGCGTCGGACCAGATGGCGGCGAGGACCTTCTCCTGGGGCGTCCTCGGCTCGGAGTCGTCGGGGACGGCGGATTGCTGGCTCTTGCTCAGCGGCGAGGGGAGGGCCTTGCGGTCGACCTTGCCATTGGGCGTGAGTGGCAGCGCGGGCAGGGCGACGAAGAGGGACGGCACCATGTGCTCGGGCAGGTGCCGTTGGGCGAAGTCGCGGAGGGCGGAGGCGTCGAGCGAGACGCCGGCCTGGGGGACGAGCCAGGCGACGAGGCGTCCATCACCGGAGGCATCGAGGTGGACGCCCGCGACGGCCTGGAGGACGGAGGTGTGGCGTGAGAGGACGGCTTCGACTTCGCCCAATTCGATGCGGAAGCCGCGCAGCTTCACCTGGAAGTCGGCGCGGCCAAGGAAGTCGAGGGAGCCGTCGGCACGCCAGCGAGCGAGGTCACCGGTGCGGTAGAGGCGCGCGCCAGGGATGCCGGAGAAGGCGTCGGGGAGGAAGCGCTCGGCGGTGAGGTCGGGGCGGCCGAAGTAGCCGCGCACGACACCTTCGCCAGCGATGAAGAGCTCGCCGGGCGAGCCGATGGGGCAGGGCTGGCCGGAGGCGTCGAGGACGAAGAGACGGTTGTTGGTGAGAGGCGTGCCGATGGGAAGGGTGGCTGCGCCTTCGTCGGCGGGGGAAGCGGGGTGAGCGGAAGACCAGACGGTGGTTTCCGTCGGGCCATACATGTTGAGCAGGGTGGAGCGGGGGAGCGCGGCGCGAAGCTGGGA
>NZ_JABUMQ010000431.1:0-7831 GCF_013336645.1 Myxococcus sp. CA039A
CCGCCGCCCCCTGCCCTTCCGCCCGAGCGGGAGCACGCCAGCGCCCTGGCCCTGCTGGCCATGCTCCAGCGGGAAGGTCGGCTGGTGGACTTCCTCCAGGAGAACGTGGCCGCCTTCTCGGACGCCGAGGTGGGCGCCGCCTGCCGCACCGTCCATGAGGGGTGCCGCAAGGTGATGGGCCAGTACTTCACGCTCCAGCCGGTGCTCCCCCAGTCGGAGGGGGACCAGGTCACCGTGCCCGTGTCCTTCGATGCCCAGCGCATCCGCCTCATCGGCAACGTGACGGGCCAGCCCCCGCACACCGGCACGCTGCGCCACCATGGGTGGGTGACGTCGGAGGTGAAGTTTCCGGTCGTGAGCCCCGCCATGGACCCGCGAGTGCTCGCTCCAGCGGAAGTCGAGCTCGCCTGAGCGTCGCTCAGCGGACGCGCAGACCGGACAAAAAGGGAGCCCTCAAGGAGTTCAAGCCCGATATGGCCCGCTATTCCATCGGCATCGACCTTGGCACCACGCACTCCGCGGTGTCCTACTTCAACCTCGAGGACAGCAAGGCCCGGGGACGCGCGCAGTCGATGTTGCCAATCCCCCAGCTGACCGCGCCCGGCACGCTGGAAGCGCGCCCGCTGCTGCCCTCCTTCCTCTATCTGCCCTCCGCCCAGGAGTTTCCCCAGGGCAGCCTCGCCCTGCCGTGGAACAAGGACGCCACCTCCATCATCGGAGAGTTCGCCCGCTCCCACGGGGCCAAGGTCCCCACCCGGCTGGTCTCCTCCCCCAAGAGCTGGCTGTCCCATCCCGGCGTGGACCGGCGCTCGGCGCTGTTGCCGTGGCAGGCCCCGGAGGACGTGCAACGCGTGTCCCCGCTGGACGCGTCCGCGCGCTTCCTGCGCCACCTCAAGGAGGCATGGGACACGACCTTCGCCCAGGGAGATGACGAGTCCGGCAACGCGCTGGCCTCCCAGGACGTCATCGTCACCGTCCCCGCGTCCTTCGACGCCGCGGCGCGCGAGCTGACGCTGGAGGCCGCGAAGGCGGCGGGAATCGAGCACCTCACCCTGCTCGAGGAGCCGCAGGCCGCGCTGTACGCGTGGCTGGAGGCGATGGGGGAGAACTTCCGCCAGCAGGTGAAGCCCGGCGAGGTCATCCTCGTGGTGGACGTGGGCGGCGGCACCTCCGACTTCTCCGTCATCACCGTGCGAGACAGCGGCGGCGAGGTGGAGCTGCTGCGCGTGGCGGTGGGCGACCACATCCTGTTGGGCGGCGACAACATGGACCTGGCGCTGGCGCACACGCTCAACCAGCGCCTGGCCGCCGACGGAAAGAAGCTGGACCCGTGGCAGTTCAACGCCCTCACCCACGGTTGCCGGCAGGCGAAGGAGACGCTGTACGGCGACACCTCGCTCGACAAGGTGCCCATCTCCATCCCTGGACGGGGCTCGTCGCTCATCGGCGGCACGCTGCGCACGGAGCTGACGCGCGAGGAGCTGGACCGCGTCCTCACCGACGGCTTCTTCCCCGTGACACCGCTGGCGGAGCTGCCCCGCACCGCGCGGCGCATGGGCCTGGCGCAGATGGCGCTGCCCTACGCGCAGGACCCGGGCGTCTCACGGCATCTGGCGGCCTTCCTCACGCGGCAGGCCCAGGCGTTGGCGGCCAGCCACGACGCGCCGGTGGACGTGGGCGACAAGTCCTTCCTCCACCCGACGGCGGTGCTCTTCAACGGGGGCGTCTTCAAGGCGGGCCCTCTCAAGGAGCGCGTCATGGAGGTGCTCAACATGTGGCTGAAGGCGGACGGGGGGGAGCCCGCCAAGGAGCTGGAGGGCGCGGACCTGGACCTCGCGGTGGCGCGCGGCGCGGCGTATTACGGCTGGGTGCGCCAGGGCAACGGCCTGCGCATCCGCGGTGGCACGGCGCGCGCGTACTACGTGGGCGTGGAGTCGGCGATGCCCGCGGTGCCCGGCTTCGAGCCTCCGGTGAAGGCGCTGTGCGTGGCGCCCTTCGGCATGGAGGAAGGCACGCAGGCGGATGTGCCGCCGCAGGAGTTCGGCCTCGTCACCGGCGAGCCCACCAGCTTCCGCTTCTTCTCCTCCTCCATGCGGCGCGACGACAAGGTCGGCGTCATGGTGGATGACGTGGCGGACGAGCTGGCGAAGGGGGAGATGGAGGAGCTGGCCCCCATCGAGACCACCATGCCCGGACAGGCCTCGGCCTTTGGCGACCTGACCCCCGTCAACCTGCAGGCCGCGGTGACGGAGGTGGGGACGCTGGAGCTGCGGTGCCTGGAGAAAGGTGGCGCCGGACGTTGGAAGCTGGAGCTCAACGTCCGCATGAAGGAGTAGAACGCCGGCCGGCAAACGGAGGTGTATGCGAATCGTTGGCATCGACCTGGGCACCACCCACTGCGCGGTGGCGTCCGTGGACCCCGCCCGGGGCGCGAGCGCGCCCGTGGAGGACTTCCCCGTCCCTCAGCTGGTCCGTCAGGGGGAGGTGGCGCCGCGCGCGCTGCTTCCCTCCACCGTGTACGTGCCAGCGGGGCACGAGCTGAGCGCCGAGTCCCTCCGGCTTCCCTGGGGCGATGACGGCGGTCCGTGGGTGGTGGGGGAGCTTGCGCGCTGGCAGGGTGCTCGCGTGCCGGGGCGACTGGTGGCCAGCGCCAAGAGCTGGCTGTGTCACCCGGGCGTGGACCGCTCCGCGCCCATCCTCCCCTGGGGCGCTCCGGCCGACGTCCAGAAGCTGTCTCCCGTCGACGCCAGCGCCCTGCTCCTGACGCACCTGGCGCGCGCCTGGGACTTCACGCACCCGGATGAGCCCCTGTCGAAGCAGGAGGTGGTCATCACCGTCCCCGCCTCCTTCGACGAGGCCGCGCGCGCCCTCACGGTGAGCGCCGCGCGCAAGGCGGGGCTCGAGAAGTTCACCCTGCTCGAGGAGCCCCAGGCCGCCTTCTACGACTACACCGCGCGCCACCGCGCGGAGCTGGAGCAGACGCTCGCGCACGTCCGGCTGGTGCTGGTGGTGGACGTGGGCGGCGGCACCACGGACTTCACGCTGGTGCACGCGGGAGTGTCGCCCGAAGGCCCCATGCTGCGGCGCCTCGCGGTGGGTGACCACCTGATGCTGGGGGGCGACAACATGGACGCCGCGCTGGCCCGGCGCGTCGAGGAGAAGCTCCTGACGGATGGACGCCGCCTGTCCGCCACGCAGTGGACGCAGGCGATTCAGGCCGCGCGCACCGCGAAGGAAGCGCTGCTGGGCAAGGCGCCACCGGAGAAGTACGGCGTGTCGCTCGCGGGCGAGGGCAGCCGACTGCTGGGAGGAACGCTGTCGTCCGAGCTGACGCGCGAGGAGGCCCACGCGCTGGTGCTGGACGGCTTCTTCCCGCGCACCCCGCCCACGGAGCGGCCACGCCGCGCCGCGCGCATGGCGCTCCAGGAACTGGGCCTGCCGTACGTGCAGGACGCGGCGGTGACGCGTCACTTGGCCGCCTTCCTCGCGCAGCACGCGGCGGCGGGCTTCGTGGCCCTGGGAGAGACGCCTGCCTTCGAGGGCGCCCTCCCCCGCCCCGACGCCATCCTCCTCAACGGCGGCGTCTTCAACTCGCCCTGGATCTCGCAGCGACTGGTGGAGGCCGTGTCCGCGTGGTGGCCCGACGCGCCGACCATCTCCCTCTTGCGCCACGAATCGCTGGAGCTGGCCGTGGCGCGGGGCGCGGCGTACTACGGGCTGGTGCGGCGTGGTCACGGCCTGCGCATCGGCGGTGGCGCGGCGCGCGCGTACTACGTGGGCCTGCAGCGCGCGGCGGACAGCGCGGAGCAGCCCGCCCTCTGCCTCATTCCCCGAGGCTTCGAGGAGGGCCAGAAGGTCGACCTGGGTGAGCGCCCCTTCACCCTCACGCTCGGCCGGCCCGTGCAGTTCCAGCTCTACTCGACGACGAGCGACCGCATCGACAAGCCTGGGGACCTGGTGCCGCTGGCGGAGGACTTGAAGCCCCTGCCGCCCATCCACACGCTGCTCAAGGGCGCGGCGGGAAAAGTCGCGGACGTGCCGGTGCACCTCCAGGCGGCGCTGACGGAGATTGGCACGCTGGAGCTGTACTGCGTCTCCGACGTCGCGGACGAGCGGTGGCGCCTGGAGTTCGAGCTGCGCGGCACCGGCGGCTCCCACGAGCTGACCGTCACCGAGTCCATGCCCGCGCGCTTCGCCGAGGCGAAGGACAACATCGAGCGCGTCTACGGCAACAAGCCGCTGCCGCTGGGCCCCAAGGACGTGAAGCAGCTCTCACGCACGCTGGAGAAGGCGCTGGGGCCTCGCGACACGTGGCGCGTGCCGGTGCTGCGCGAGATGTGGAGCACCCTGTACGCGGGCGCCAGCAAGCGCCGTCGCAGCGAGGACCACGAGCGCGTCTTCTACAGCCTCGCGGGCTTCACCCTGCGCCCGGGCTTCGGCTATCCGCTGGATGGCTGGCGCGCGGAGCAGACCTTCAGCCTCTTCGACGCGCTGGTGCAGCACCACTCGGACAAGGCGGTGTGGACGGAGTTCTGGGTGATGTGGCGCCGCATCGCCGGCGGGCTCAACGAGGCGCAGCAGCAGAAGCTCTACGCCTACCTCCAGCCGCACCTCGCGAGGAAGGTGCCCCCCGGCGCGCCGCCTCCCGGCAAGCTCAAGGGAATCCAACCCGAGGGGTTGGAGGAGATGGTGCGCACGGCGGCCTCACTGGAGCACCTGTCGCCCTCGGACAAGGCGGAGGTGGGGCGGTGGATCGCCGAGCGGCTGAAGGCCGAGGCAAAATCTGGCGGGCCGTGGGCCTGGGCGCTGGGCCGACTGGGCGCACGCGTGCCCCTCTACGGCAGCGGCCACAAGGTGGTGGACGTGGAGACCACGGAGGCGTGGCTCACGCTGCTGCTGGAGCTCGACTTGCGGAAGATTGACGGCGCGCCGTTCGCCGCCGCGCAGCTCGCCCGCCTCACGGGAGACCGCACGCGAGACGTGGACCCGGCCCTGCGCGAGCGCGCGGCGCAGGCGCTCGTCGCCGCGCAGGCGTCGGAGACGTGGGTGCGCATGGTGCGCGAAGTGGTGGCGTTGGAAGCCGCGGATGAAGCACGCGCGCTCGGCGACACGCTGCCGGCGGGCCTGCGACTGTCGTGACGAGGGACTCGAAAACGTCCCTTCAGGTCGGCCAGGACATGGTCGACCCGGAGGGGTGACTTCGGAGCGAAGAGCCTTCAGCCCCGCGCGGGCGTTGCGGGCTCGGCGACCTCGGCGGTGGCCTTGGGAGCGGCGCGCTCGACGACCTGGAGCACCGGCGCGGCCTCGGTGGGCGCGGCGGTGGCCTCGCCCTTGCCAGCCTTGGGCTTCTTGGTGCCCGCGCCCGAGCGGCACGTCCGGCACCAGGGCTGGTTGCGGATGGCGCCGTCCGCCATCTTCCGCAGGCCGAACTGGGCCAGGGGCTTCAGGGTGCGACACTTGATGCACATCAACGAGATGAGCACCTCGTGGCCATCCGCGTCGTAGACGGCGGACTTGCGCCGCTTGCGCGGCTGGGCCTGCCCCGGCTCACGCGGCTTCGCCTTGTCCGGCGGCGGCGGCATCATCGGGGTCACTTTGTAGAGCATGTCAGTCCCTCCGCTCTCGGAGGCCCTCGCACGCAGTCCCTGATGACGGGGCCACCTCGGCACGGGCACTCGCGAGCCCTAGAGTAAGGACTCTTCCTTCCGTTGAAAACTGATCCCAGGCCGAAAAATCGGCCCGGGAGCGTTTCCGCTGATCTTTCCAAGGGTTGGCGGCCCCATTCACCGCCAGCGGATCAGCTCGCGGTCGAATTTTCAGCCCAGGTTCTCTCAGCGAGAGGCTGTGGGACACACCTGTGCGACACCGCTGTAGCGCACGCGTCCCAGCGCGGGCGTGGGCAGGACGCCCCCGTGGGAACGGCCGTAGGAGATCAGCGCCTGGCGCAGGTCCATTCCCCGGACCGGGGAGAGTTCGGTGCGCTCGGGGGGCAGCGGCCGCGTCACGCCGTCCACGCCGTCACCACCCCGGGCGAGGAAGTCCGGCACCGCCACGCGGTAGCGCTGCTCTGGCACGAGCGGCTTGCCGCCCTCCAGCGTGACACCCTGTAGCCGGCCGGGCCCGGGGCAGCGGGCCAGCGTCAGCTCCAGTCCCGACACGGCGAACACCGCGCCGCGCTCCACCCCATGGGCCAGCTCCAGCAGGTGCCGCAGCTCGGTGCCGGTGAGCGTGAGCACGGCCACGGTGTTGTCGAAGGGCAGCGCCTGGTAGACGTGGCCGAAGGACAGCGTCCCACCTGGCAGGTCGGCCCGGATGCCTCCGGGGTTCATCACCGCGGCGTCCGCGCCGGCCGCCTCGCGCAGCGCATCCGCGATGAGGTTGCCCAGGGCGCCCTCCTCCGTGAAGCCGCGCGCGAGGGGCGAGGCGCAGGAGACGCCCGACGCACGTCCCTGGGACGCATCGACCTCCGCCAGCGTGGGCGCGAGCAGCAGCGTCACTTCCGCATCCGGCTGCATCGGGGTGCCCAGGAAGACCGCGGGCGCGAGCTTCACCTCGGCGCGCTCGCGCAGGCGCCGTGCATCACAGCCGCCATGAGTCGCTTCCACCTGGGTGCACAGGGGAATGGCGGCCTGGATGCGAGTGAGGGACGGGTCCACGCGGCGGCGCACGGGGTCCACGAAGAGTTCCACCACGCCCAGCGAGCGGGCCTGCCCTGTCGTCTCGATGATGGGCACCCCGTCGAAGAAGTGGCCCATCGTCTGGTGCGTGTGCCCCGCCACCACCGCGTCCAGCGTGCCCTGGGGCAGCGCGGCCAGCATGTCGAGAATCTCAGCGTCGCCCCTGTCGCAGCTCGACGTGTCCCGGGGGTTGCGCATGTCGGAGCACTGGCCGCCCGCGTGCGCCACCGCCACCACCACGTCCGCGCCGCGCTCACGCAGGGAGCGTGAGGCCTCGAGCGCCGAGGACGCCAGGGGCGCGAAGCGCAGCGAGGCGACGTTGGCCGGATTGGTGACGCTCGGGGTCGACTCGGTGGTGAGGCCCAGCACGCCGACGCGAAGGCCCTTCACCACGACGATGTGCGTGCCGTCGTTGCCCAGCCACGCGGGAGTCTTCCCCGTCGTCGCGTCGCGGAGGTTGGCGGACAGGAACGGAAAGCGCGCTTGCTTCACGCGCGCCTTGAGAGCGCCGAGCGGGTCCTCGCCAGAGCCCGAGGCCATGGGCGCGGGCCCCACGGGCCCGTAGTCGAACTCGTGGTTGCCGATGGCCGCCGCCGTGAACCCCAGGTGGTTGTACACGTCGACGACGATGGCGCCCTCGGTGAGGTTGGACGCCAGCGTGCCCTGGAAGAGGTCGCCACCATCCAGGAGCAGCACGCCTCCGGGGTTGTCCTCGCGCAACCGCGCGACATACGCGGCGAGGGTGGCGGCGCCGCCCTCCTCCACCGTCCGACCATCCGCGAGCCGCGCGCGGTGCGGCTCCACCTGCCCGTGGAAGTCGTTGAGGCCCACCAGGGTGATTCGCACTGGTGAAGCGGGAGGCGAGGAGACAGGCGCGGAGGGCTGGGTGCCGGCGCAGGCGGCGGCACAAGTCACGAGCGCGAGGAGGAAGGGACGCGAGGAACGCATGAGCGGCCGCACTTCATCGTGCCCCGCGCCCCATGGCAACGCGCTTCAGCGCTCGCGGCGTCGGCGCACCGACAACCCCAGGGCCAGCAGGCCGAGGAGCACACTACCGGGCACGGAGGCGGCGGCACACGTGCAGCCAGACGTGTCGTTGTCCAGGTCGATACCGCCACCGCCCGGCGAGGGGCGCCCGCCGCCCCCTCCGATTC
>NZ_JABUMQ010000432.1:0-7792 GCF_013336645.1 Myxococcus sp. CA039A
GATGAGACCTTCGAGACCTTCCCCGTGTACGCCCTGCTGCGGCGTCGCCCCGCGTTGCTGTCCGCGCTCGCCCTGCCTGGAGGATGGGTGGCGGAGTTCGAGGACGACACGCTCGTGGGCTACGGCAAGCCCGACTGAGAATCCGGGTCCGCGTCAGGTACGCTCCGAGCGAACCGTCCTGGGCCCCCAACTCAAAAATTCGAAGACACGAACATCATGACCAAGCTCAATCAGATCATCGCCGTCGAGAAGGGCGTCAAGAACCGCTCCCAGCAGGAGCTGACGCAGGCCCACCACGACCTCCAGAAGCCGCAGCTGCTCAACGGCATCTCCCGCACCTATCAGCCCCGTGACGAAGAGGGTGAGCGCTTCCCCCCCGAGTCCACGCGCGTGCAGGTGCGCACCGACGACGTGCTGAAGAAGACGAAGGAAATCCTCACCCGGCTCTTCGACGTCACCGCCACCAAGGACCTCACCAACTGTCACGCGAAGGCGGACGTGCGTGTCGACGGCAAGGTGCTGCTCAAGGGCGCCCCCGCCACGTACCTGCTCTTCCTGGAGAAGCAGTTGGTGGACCTGCAGACCTTCGTGAAGAAGCTGCCCACGCTGGACCCGTCGGAGTCCTGGGTCCCCGACCCGGCGCAGGGCCTGTGGGCCACCGAGCCGGTGCAGACCGCGAAGACGAAGAAGGTCCCCCGCAACCACGTGAAGGCCGAGGCCACCGAGAAGCACCCCGCCCAGGTGGAGGTCTATTACGAGGACATCGTCGTCGGTTACTGGAAGACGGTGAAGTACTCGGGCGCTCTCCCCGCCGTCCGGGTCAATGAGCTGGTGGAGCGTGTGGAGAAGCTCCAGCAGGCGGTCAAGTTCGCGCGCGAGGAAGCCAACGCGGTGGAGGTCGAAGAGTTGAAGTCGGGCGAGGTTCTCCTCGGCTACCTCTTCAGCTAGACTCGGCGCGCAGTCCTTTCGGAGTACAAACTCAAACTCAGCAGCAAGTTGACGCCGAGCGTTCCCGGGTCGCCTTCAGTGCAGGTTCGAACCCTGCCCCCGCCATCCACTCCTGCGGCGGGGTAGCCCAACGGGTAGAGGCAAGCGACGTCACGGGCCCGCGAAGCACCCCACGCTCAGATTCTCACTCCAGACTCAGCATTCGCTGTCGCAGGTCCGATCAACCGCCTTCGCCCTTCTCCCCGAGATGCTGGTGCAATTCCAGCCCGCCGCTCCACTCGCTTGCGCGGCGGTCGTTCAATCGCAGGACACGGGGCATCAGACTGAGGCGAAGTCTTAAACGTGCGGACCTCATCCATGGCAGCACCCCGAGCCCGGTCAGGAGGACACCCTGATCGGGCTCACCTATTTGTCCCGTCGAAACTTCCAGCGCGGCTGTTTCACCTGGCGGACATGTCTCGTCGTGAGGGCTCGTGTGGGGTTGCCCTCGGCGCGCGGGGCGACTTCAATGCGGAGTCGCGATGCTGTTCGGAAGCAAGACGCCGCCGTCCCGTTCGGAGCTCGTCACCGAGGCGGACCTGGCTCGCTCGAAGGGCCGGCTGAACAAGGCCATCTCTGGTTACCGGAAGGCGCTGGAGCTGGAACCGAAGGACGCGGTGGTGCTCGGCAAGCTCGCGCCGCTGCTGGCCCGGGTGAAGCAGCCGGAGGCCGCGCTGGAGAGCTTCCGCGCGGCGGCCCAGGTCCATCTGGACAAGGGCTTCGCGGACAAGGCGCTCGCCGTCTATGCGCAGGCGGCGGAGCTGTTTCCCCTGGAGATGGACCTCTGGCGGCAGGTGTCGCAACTCCACGTCGTGAAGGGACACCGCGCGGAGGCCGTGAAGACACTGCTCCGAGGCCGGCTCCACTTCCGTCGCGGGGCCGAGCGGCCTGGTGCCATCCTCCTGCTTCGCGAAACGCTCGCGCTGGACGCGACGTTGTTCGAGGTGAAGCTGGACCTGGCGCTCCTGCTCGCGCGACAGAAGCAGCGTGACGAAGCGCTCGCGGTGCTGGAGCCCCTGCCCGCGGAAGCGAAGAGTCGCCGCCACATGCGCAGGTTGCGGTGGACGCAAGCCCAGGTGACGCCGACCGTCGGAGCGTTCGCGTCGTGGCTGCGCGCGGTGCTGCTGGGCCGCTAAGCGTCAGCCCTTGGCAGTCATGAGCCGTGAGCCTCCCTGGACTTGACGCTCTGCCACGCGAGCCTTGGCAGTTGGCCTCGCATCCAGGAGGGCTCCAGCGGAGCGCCCGCGAGGAAGCGGCGGCAGGCCTCGTGACTCGGGCCGAGCAGCACGACGTCCAGCAGCAGCGGCGGCCACGGTGGCAGCGAGCCCTCCGCGATGAAGCGCCCGAAGTGCTGGACGATGGGCGCGAGCAGCTCCGCCTTGCGCGCCGTGAGCGCTCCCGCCGCGTGCGTCCCCAGCTCCATCGCCATCGCCTGGTACATGAAGCGCCCTTCATCCCGGTGGGCGAAGATCCACTCCAGGTGGCCATCCACCAGGGCCACCACGGCCGCCTCCGCCGTGGTGGTGGGCAACACGCGCTCCGACAGGTGCGTGAAGAGGCGCTCGAAGGTGCGAATCAGCAACGCCAGCGTCAGGTCCGGCAGCCCGTCGAAGAGGTGGTAGACGCTCGACGGGCTCGCCCCCGCGGCCTTGCGAATCTCCTCGATGCCCGTGCTGAGAACGCCCCGCTCCGCGAAGCAGTGCAGCGCCGCATCCAGCAAGGCATCGCGTCGCTTCACCCCGTCCCGTCGTGCTGGCCCCATCGCCCTACCCTATGCGCTGCCCCCTCCTTGGGTCATCAGACCCCAGACTCTCGAACTGGAACATTCTTCCAATTCATGAACAGGGCTGGCAGGCTGGTGTCCATGGCCGACCTCATCCTCACTGGAGCGTCGCGTGGCATCGGTCACGCGCTGGCAAAAGCCCTCGCGAAGTCGACGGAGGACCGACTCATCCTGGTTGCTCGGGACCGGGCCCGATTGGACGCGCTGGTGCTCTCCATCCAGCAGGACGGCGGGCAGGCGCTCGCCGTGCCTGGAGACCTTTCCTCTCTCGCGGCGGCGCGCGACCTGGGGCGGCGATTGGTGGACGTGGTGGGCCCCGAGGCCACGCTGGTGCACAACGCGGGCGTGTGGCCATCGCGACGGGAGCTGACGCCGGACGGACTGGAGCGGGCGTTCGTGGTGAATCATGCCGCGCCGTGGGTGATGCAGCAGGCGTTGCTCGACGCGGGCCGGCTGCGCCGCATCCTGCTGGTGAGCGCGGGCCTGTTGGTGAAGGGCCGGTTCGACGCGGCGCGCACGCCCACGGGTGAGGACTTCTCCAGCATCCGGACCTACTGCGACACCAAGCTCGGCTTCGCGCTCGCGATGCGCGACGTCGCCACCGAACATCCGGAGCTGGACGTGCTCGTGATGCATCCGGGTGTCGTGCGCACGGACCTGGGTGCGCGCACGGGGCCCGTGGGATGGCTTCTCTCGCTCGTGAAGCGCGGCTGGGAGTCGCCAGAGGTCTGCGCCGAGCGCCTCGTCCGAGTCCTCGCCAGGGGGCGCTGGTCTCCTCCGGGACAGGCCCCCTGGTGGATGGAGGAAACGGAGCAACCCTGGCCCGCGGTGACGGAGGATGTCGCCACGCGGCGCGCCGTGCGCGAGGTCCACGCGCGACTGTTCCCGGGCACTTGAGGCCCGCGCGGCCGCGGGCTCGTCCCGCGCGGAGGACGACTCGTCACCGGCGCCGGAGCTTCCGTCACATCCCCGCCCTCGCTGTCGACACGTCCCGCTACGACACGGTGCTCCAGCGCCTCCGGTGTTCGCCGGCGGCCCGTAGCGAGGAGCGTGTCCATGCATCGCCCGATATCCATCCGAAGCCTGTTCCTGGCGAGCGCCCTCACCCTGGCCTTCGTGCCCGGGTGTCAGGACGCCCCACCGCCCGCTGACTCCCCTCCCGAGCCGCTGGGTGCCGCCACCCAGGGCCTCACCTGCGGCGACAGCCTCATCCCCGCGATGACGGCCGGCGATGCTCCGAGCGGGCTCGCCATCGGCTCCAGCCAGCTCAGTGCGTCCAACCCCGGCTGGATGGCGCTCGACGGCAGCGACACCACCATGTGGCTCTCCGCGAGCGGACAGGCCACGGCCTGGCTCACCTACGAGTTCTTCAACGGCCCCAAGACAGTCACGCACTACGCCATCAAGTTCTCCAACGGCACGCTCAACGCACGAGCGCCACGGGACTGGACGCTGCAGGGCTGGTCCGGCACCGCGTGGAACACGATTGACTCGCGCACGCTCCAGACGAACTGGGGAGGCACCGAGCAGCGCGAGTTCGCCGTCGCGACTCCCACGGCCTACAGCAAGTACCGCCTGGTCGTGACGGAGGACAACGCGGCCGGCACGGGCGTGGACGTCCTCTCCATCGGCAAGCTGAGCTTCTTCAACTGCGCCTGCGCCGCCAGCGTCAACCAGGTACCGGACATGACGAGCGCGACCGGGCCCTCCGGCATCGTCACCGCCTCGGGGGTCATCGACGCGGAGCCGGAGTACGACGCCTGGAAGGCGTTCGACAGCGTGGCCACCGGAACATCCATGTGGATCTCCGCCATCAAGCAGACTCCCGCGTGGTTGGCCTACGAGTGGACGGACGGTCCTCGCATCGTCAGCCGGTACGCCATCAAGTACGCCAACGGAGACATTACCACGCGCGCGCCGAAGAACTGGACCTTCCAGGGCTGGAACGGCAGCGCGTGGGTGACGGTGGACACGCGCATCGACGAGATGAACTGGTTGGGCGCGGAGCGGCGCGAGTACACGCTCAGCACCCCGAGGACGTTCAGCAAGTTCCGGCTGAACGTGACGGACGACAATGACTCTCGCACCGGGGTCGAGGTCATCTCCCTGGCGCGGCTGGAGCTGCTCGGCTGCGTGCGCGACACGGTGGCGCCCATCGTCCCGGTGTTCACGGGCTTCACGCCGGCCTCTCCCAGCACGCAGACCAGTACGACTCTCGCCGGCACCACGGAGGCGGGAGCCACCGTGCGGCTCTTCTCCGGAAGCAGCTGCGCCGGAAGCCCCCTCGCGAGCGTAACGGCCACCGCCACGGGCACCTTCACCCGCCCCTTCACCATGACGGCCAACACCACGAGCACCTTCTCCGCGAAGGCGGAGGACGCCGTGGGCAACATCTCCGCGTGCTCCGCCGCCATCAGCTATGTCCATGACAACATCGCCCCCACCACGCCCTTCCAACTCGGCTTCGTCCCCAATGGAGTGGGAACGCAGTTGACGCCCCTGCTCGAAGGTCGCACCGAGGCGGGCGCGCTTGTCCGCGTCTTCCAGAACTCCAGCTGCGGAGGGACTCCGCTGACCACCACCACGGCGAACGCGACGACCGGCAACTTCAGCCTCAACCTCACCGTGGGGACCAACTCGGTGACGACGTTCTCCTTGCGAGCCGTGGATGCCGCTGGCAACACCTCCGGCTGCTCTCCGACGGTGGCGTACACGCACGACAACCTCGCGCCGCTACCGGCCACCTTCATACCGGGACTGGTGCCCTTCCCCCAGGCGCCCTTCGTCAGCGCGGTGCGCACCCTGGCCGAGCCTCGCACGCGGGTGGTCCTCTTCTCGAACGCGGGCTGCACCACGCCCATGGGCACGGAGGTGCCGCTGGACAATGCAGGCAGCGCGATGGTGCCGCTGCTCGCCAACCAGGTCGGTGTCACCGTCTTCGCGAGGGTCCGGGACGCGGCGGGAAATCAGTCCTCCTGCACGTCCTTCACGGAGACCTGCGTCGCGGGCTTCCTGGACTGCGATGGCAATCCGGGCAACGGGTGTGAGACGTCGATGATGGAAGACGCGGCGAACTGCGGCGCGTGCGGCACCGTGTGCGGAGGCGCGGCCTCGGCGAGCGGCGTCTGCGGCGCGGGGACGTGTGGCCTCGGCTGCGCGGTGGGCACCTTCGACTGCGACGGCAACGCGGTCAACGGCTGCGAGTCCTCCACCGCCTGTGCTCCGGGCGTGTGTCAGGTGACGCCGAACCGCGAGCTGCTCATCACCGACCTGTCCGTGGTGGAAGACCCGGTGCGCACCACCGGCAACGGCGTCTGGACATTCGGCACGCTGATGCGCCGCATGAACGGCGGGCAGAACCCCTCCGAGCTGGTGCGCAACTGGCTGAAGACGTGGGAGCAGGACCAGTTCATCGAGGCCTCGTTCGTCGCCGCGCGCACGCGCATCCGCCCCGACGTGCTCGGGCCGTGGGAGGCACGCAGCGGCGGTCCCACCGCACAACTCGACTTCAACACGGCGCCATTCCGACTGCTTGCCATCGTCAACCGCATTGACCTGCGCAGCGAAGGTACGCACTCAGGTGAGGGCCGCTTCGTCTTCGGCGTCACCACACCCACGGGCCAGCCGCTGCCGTTCACCGTCATCCTCGAATACATGCTGCCCGGCGATGGACCGGAGGACATCCAGCGCTGGGCCCGTGACTGGCACGAGTTGGGCACACTGAGCCTCGGCACGCCCGCGTTCAACACGAAGCTCCAGGCGCTCACGGACCGCTTCACCCAGTCGTTCGTGGCACCCGGCCACTTCATGGGCAGCGCCATCCATCAGGTGCGTACCAACGAGAACGCGCTGGACCCGCTGTGGGAGCTGCGCGAGTTCCACTTCGGGCCCACCGGCCTGGCGCCCGCTCCCGTGGCCCTCACGCCGGAGCTCTTCCACGCCGGTTCGCCCCTGGTGTCGAACTACGTGCAGCAGAACGTAGCGCCCCTCATGAACGGCACCCACGAGGTGCCGGCCTTCTTCGAGGGACAGCCCTTCCTGGCGGGCTCCGCGCTCACGCCGTTCTTCTTCTTCTGGGACGCGCCGGGCGCGGACCCCGAGGCCCGGCATCGCTTCTCCCTGAACACGTGCAACGGCTGCCACGCGGGCGAGACGCAGACCCCCTTCCTGCACATCTTCCCGCGCTCGGCCGGTAGCGCCTCGGGCCCGTCGCCCTTCATGGTCAGCCAGGCGCCGATTCCTGACCCCGTGAACTCCTCCATCACCCGCGTCTTCGACGACCTGGGCCGGCGAGACGACGACCTGGAGAACCTGGTGTGCGGAGCACCGCAGGGCTTCCAGGCGATGACGGGCTCCGTGGGTGAGGCCCTGCTCGCGCCACGCTCACTGAGCAGCGCGAAGAACCTGGACGCTGCCGTGCCGGGCTTCCCGCCCCGCTCGAACCTGCCTCCGGGCCGCGTCCACTGAGACGCACCGGACACACGAAGTGAATGGGCCGGGCTCCACCAAGGCGCGTGGAGTCCGGCCCGAATCATGTCCAAAGGACATCACGCGCTGGCTCAGAAACTCCCGAGCATCCAGGCACTGCCCACGAGGATGGAGACCGTGGACGCCACGCGAGGAACATGCGTCGCCAGCTTGGAGGAGAACTGCTTGATGCGGGAAAAGGCGGCGATGCTCGCGGTGAGCGCGGACATGGCCAGCGTGCTGCCGATGGAGAACCCGCCCAGGTAGAGGGCCTGCTCCGGCGCCGTGCCCGACACCGCGATGGGGAGCAGCAACACCAGCGCGGATGCCCCCGTCAGACCGTGCACCAACCCCACGGCGAGCACGCCTCGGGACGCCTGAGCCTCATCGCCCGCGCCCAACTTCCGCCGCAGTCCCCAGACGCCCATCCCCAGCAGCGCGAGTCCCGCGAGGCGTTCGGCCCAGCGATCAACGGACTCCAGATGCACCGCGGACAGGAGCACCAGCAGCACTCCCGCGGCAATCAAGGTGCCGAGCCCATGGCCAAACCCCCAC
>NZ_JABUMQ010000433.1:0-7790 GCF_013336645.1 Myxococcus sp. CA039A
GGAAGAACGAGCGGGGGTCGGCGAGGAAGCGGACCCCCACCGCCCGCAGGAAGGGCAGGGCCTCTCCCAGGGGGACATCACGGGCCCGGACAGCCACGCCCAGGGCCAGCGAGAACGACACGGTGAAGTTCATGACCCCGATGAGCCCCACACCCACCAGGGCCATGAGGAAGTCGGGCTGGAGCACCGCCTGGGGGCCGAGCGCGCCTCCGGCCATGGCCAGCGAGCCGAGCGCGAAGGTGACGTGGCGGACGTCCAGGGGCAGCCCGAAGAAGCGCCCGAGCACGCTCATCAGCGCCAGCAGGAAGCCCAGCGTCACGTTGACGCCCAGGCCCGACGCCCCGTGCACCAGCCCGTCCGCGAGCCGCTGAGCGCCGCCCACTCCCAGGACGCGGCGCAGCATGCGGTGGTGGGCCAGGGCCTCCGGCAGGCGCCGGTACACCACGAAGTTCTCCATCCACCCGCCCGCCACGCTGGACAGCCAGAGCAGCACGCCGGTGAGGGCCGCGTATGGGAGCGCGCCGCTGCGCCAGGGGTGCATGGAGGCCACCGTGGCCTGGGCCTTGGCGGGGGAGAGGAAGGGCGTGCCCCGCGCGGCCTGCCACGCCAGGGCCAGGGCCACCGCGGCGGGCAGCACGCAGCCCAGGTTGCCGGTGAAGGCGGCGAGCTGCGAGCGGGTGATGCGGGGGATGATGTCCACCAGGCTCGACAGCCGGTCTCCCCGGGCGCCCTCGCCCACCGCGCCCGCCAGCGTGGCCGCCGTGACGGAGGGCTGCTTGGTGGCCAGCGTGAAGCCCAGGGCCTGGATGAGCAGGAAGGCCACCGCGTAGTTGAGGCCCACGGCCAGAAACGAGAAGAACGGCGCGAGCGCCAGCGCGGTGAGGGCGAACTTGAGGGCCACGGCGATGGCCGTCACCAGCCCGCCGCCCGCCGCCGAGTGCACCATGGCGTGGAATTCCGAGCGGGTGCTGGTGATGTAGTGCTCGCCGGAGTGACCCGCGCGCTCGATGATTTTACGCGCCAGCATCCGCACGTTGCGCCGCACCAGCTCGCCCACGGAGCGGTCCGCGTGCGCGCGCCGCAAAAGGTCCGACAGGAGCCCCAGCGCCTCGCGCCAGCGCGGCTCACCCCGGGGCGCGCCCAGCACGCGGGCGATGGCCTCCATGCGCTCCAGGCTCCGGCGGATGCGCTCCAGCCGGTACACCAGGTCCACGCTGACGCCCGAGGCCTCCAGGTGCCGTGACACGCTGCCCACCACGAGGCGGCAGTCGTCCACGCACGTGGCCAGGTCCCTCATCGTGTCCGCCGCCGCGTCGCGCGCCAGCACCGCGTCGCACACCATCCGCAGCCGCAGGAAGGGCGAGGCGCGGAAGGCCGTCTCCGGGGCGCGCTCCCTCACGTCCTCCATGGTCCCCAGCGCCGCCGTCTGCACCGCCAGCAACATCAGGGCGTCCAGCAGGTCCGCGCGCACGCGGGCGGCGGGCATCGGGTCCGGCGGCCGGGGCTCGCCCACCAGTGACGCGAGCTTCGCCAGCAGTGCGGGCGACAGCAGCGCCAGCCACACCGCGTCCTCCGGTACGGGGAACAGCCGCAGCAGGAGCTCCGACAGCTTGCCGGGCTCCGGCGGGGAGGGGAGCAGCGTGCGGGCCAGCCGGTCGGACGCCTCCGACAAGAAGCCCTGGCCCGCGGGCAGGCCCACCTGCGCGAAGAGCTTCAGGCCCCGGCTGCCATCGCAGACTGCGGAGACCAGGTGCGTCACCGCGGCCCGCATGGCCGGCTCGCCCTCCATGATGCGCACCATCAGCGTCAGGCGGGTGTCGGTGGGGGGCGCTTCCGGCTCGGTGGCGTCCACCAGCCCGTGGGCGGGGATGCGCTCGCGCAGCCACGCCATCCAGCGCTCCACCCAGTCCAGCCGCGACTCCAGGCCGTCCTCGGGCACGTCGCGCAGGAGCCGGTACAAGTCCCTCACCGCGGGGTGCCCGGGCGCGCGCGGCGCGTACTGCACGCAGAACGCGTCCACCTCCCGCTCGGAAGGAGCGTGGGAGGTGCGGCTCACGGAGAGCTGAGCGGAGGAGGAGGTGGTGGTCATCGACCCGACGAGAGGGGAGGGCGAGACTACGCCATGCGTCGCCCCCTCGGAACCCCTCCGACGGCCGAGGGCCTGGTGGCCCGGCCGTCGGGAGTGGGCGCGGCGACTACTTCTTCGCCAGCTCCTGCCGCATGCGCCCCAGCAGCAGGTCCCATCCGCCCTGGGCCAGCAGCGGCTGCACCTGCGTGTCGCGGATGTCCTGGAGCATGGAGGAGCCGAGCACCGTCACGTCCACGACCTTCCACGCGGCGGCGTCCTTCACCAGCCGGTACTTGAGCTTCATCTCCTGCGTCTTCAGCGGGTGCTTGATGAAGACGACCGAGTCCACCGTGGCCTCGTTGCCCGTCACCTCGGCGGGGGAGTAGACGATGTCCTCCAGCGACTTGAAGTTCTCCCGCACGCGCGGGAAGGCGATCTTCGCGAACAGGCCGTGGAAGAGGGTGACGAACTCCTTGCGCTGCTCGTCGGTGCCCTTGGCCCACGCGTCGCCAAGCAGGTACTTCCCCTGCTCCTCACCCCCGAAGAGCTTGAGGGCCGCCGCGTCGCGCTCGTAGCGCACGGACGACACCACCGTCTTCACCGGCTTGACGACAGGGTCGTCCTTCTTCGGGGCCGCGGCGAGCGCGGGCATGGACAGGGTGAAGGCGACCAGGAGGGAGAGGGTACGGAAGCGGGCGTTCATGTCGGGCGAGTCCTCCACAGGGAATGCTCGGCGTTCTGTTAGCCCAGGAGAACGCTGGGCGCTTCGCGAAATTCAACCCCAGACGACTGGCGGGCGGGCACCATGCCCGGTCGCCCTGCATGTCGGACACCCGAATGAAGCGGCCCGGATGTCTGTTTGACTCCCTTGGGACCACACTTTAGTGTCCGCCCGCGCGCGCGGTATGCGCCCCCCTTGCACTGAGACGACATGCCTACCGACTACCTGTTCACGTCCGAATCCGTCACCGAGGGCCACCCGGACAAGATCGCCGACCAGATCTCCGACGGTGTCCTCGACGCCATCATCGCCAAGGACCCGCAGGCGCGGGTCGCCGTGGAGACGCTCGTCAAGACGGGCCTCGCCATCGTCGCCGGTGAGGTGACGACGAACACCTACGTGGACATCCCCAAGATTGTCCGCAGCACCATCTGCCGGATTGGCTACACCGACAGCTCCATGGGCTACGACGGCAACACCTGCGGCGTCATGGTGGCCATCGAAGGGCAGAGCCAGGACATCGCCCGCGGCGTGGACAACAAGAAGGAGCAGGGCGCCGGTGACCAGGGCATGATGTTCGGCTTCGCGTGCGACGAGACGCCGGAGCTGATGCCCGCCCCGCTGCACTACGCCCACGCGCTGACCCGCAAGCTGGCGGACGTGCGCCGCAAGCAGCACGACTGGCTTCGTCCCGACGGCAAGAGCCAGGTGACGGTGGAGTACCGCGAGGGCCGCCCGGTGCGCATCGACGCGGTGGTGGTGTCCACCCAGCACTCGGACGACGTCTCCAACAAGAAGATCCAGGAGGCCATCCGCGAGGACGTCATCGCGAAGGCGCTCCCCAAGAAGCTCATCGACAACAAGACCAAGTTCTACATCAACCCCACGGGCCGCTTCGTGGTGGGTGGCCCCATGGGCGACTCGGGCCTCACCGGCCGGAAGATCATCGTCGACACCTACGGCGGCATGGGCCGTCACGGTGGCGGCGCCTTCAGTGGCAAGGACCCGTCCAAGGTGGACCGCTCCGCCGCGTACATGGGGCGCCACATCGCGAAGACCGTCGTGGCCGCGGGCCTGGCGACTCGCTGCGAGGTTCAGGTCTCCTACGCCATCGGCGTGGCCGAGCCCGTCAGCGTCATGGTGGAGACCTTCGGCACCGCCACGGTTCCCGAGGAGCGCATCGCCAAGGCCATCCGCCAGACGTTCGGCCTGAAGCCGCGCGAAATCACGGAGCACCTGGACCTGCTGCGGCCCATCTACCAGAAGACCGCCGCGTACGGGCACTTCGGCCGCACGGAGAAGGAGTTCACCTGGGAGCGCACGGACAAGAAGGACGCGCTCCGGGATGCGGCGAACAGCACCTCCACGGGTCGTCGCCTGAAGGTGGTCTGAAACCCGCGCCTTCGCCCCGCTGATGGGGGCTGACGCGGGACCGAGATGGGCCGCTTCCCACCATGGGGGCGGCCCATCGTCGTTTCAGAGCAGCCCGTGCGCCTTGAGCGCGTCGATGGCCGACGCGATTGCCGGCGAGCGCGACGGGGCCTTGCCCGTGGGAGAGCGCACGGCGCTGACGAAGACGTGGCGTCCCTTGGGCGAGGCCACGTGGCCCACCAGCCAGGTGACGTCACCGGACTTGTTCGGGTACCAGCCCGTCTTGGCGCTCAGCACCGCGCCGTCCTTCCAGGGGCCGCCCAGGTTGATGCCGTCGCGGACGCTGGCCACGGTGTCCGGCCCGTGCGTCATCGTGCCCTTCACCTGCTCCAGCACCTTCGGGCTGACGGGGAGCTGGCCCCGGAACATGCGCGCGAGGAAGTCGAGCTGCTCGTCGGGAGAGATGCGCAGCGGGCCTCCCAGCCAGAAGAGGGTGATGTCGCCAGAGGCGTCCCGCGTGCCGTAGTCGAAGCGGCCGAGCCAGTCCTCCATGCGCTCGCGGCCCAGCTGCTTCGCCGTGCCCTGGAAGAACCACACCGCGGAGCGGCGCATGGCCGTGTCCAGCGTCTGGTCCTGGTTCCACATCGCGATGGAGTGCTTGGTGCCATCCCACTTGTGCACCTCGTCCACGCTCGCCACGACGCCGGTCTCCAGGGCGATGAGCGCGTGCGGCACCTTGAAGGTGGAGGCGGGCGGCAGCCGCGTGGCGCACTTCACCGCGTCGTTGCGAGTGACCTTGCCTGTCTCCAGGTCCATCAACAGGAAACAGCCCGGGTGGGCCGCTGGAGCCTTCGGCGCGGCGGCGAGCGCGCTCGTGGTGGCGAGGGTGATGAGGGCGAGCAGTGTCGAGGGGCTGCGGGACATGGGGCTCCGGTTCCGCGCGACGTGGGCCGAGCTTCGCGCGTTGGGGCCGGGGCGAGAGCAAGGCTCGCGCCAGGGCTCGTTGCGAGGCGCGTGAGAGGGGACCCGCAGGTCGCGTGGTCCTCCGGACACGAAGCCGTGGCGCCCCGTCCACGGGCTCGTGGCTCGAAGCCCGCGTCGTGCGCCCACCTGGGGTGCGCTCCTTCGTGCGCGTCTTGTTCGGCCCGTTCCTCCTCGCACCCGGGCCGGGGCCACGGGCTTGGGCACGCGGCGCAGGTGACGTCAGCCCTGAAGCGTCGCCCGCGCTCGTCTACGTCGACCGCGCATGTGGAGCCTCACGTCGCGGCGGCATCGCGATGACGAAAGAAGCGGCGTAGCGTCCCGGCGGGAAGATTCTGGCGACCCGCCGTTGGGTGGGCATGGGCTGCCAGGGCACATACGCGGGGAGTACGGCGGTGGATGACGGGTCCTGGTCCTGGATTCCGCGGCCGAGGTGGGCCGCGCTCGTGGTGGTGGTGGGTGTCGCGGGAGCCGCCGCTGTCGTGGCCGGCGTGCGCTCGCGGCAACGTTCCGAGCCTGTGTCGCCGGAGCTGTTCCTGACGGGCGCTCCAGTGCGCACGCTGGAGGCGCGGGTGAGTTATCCCGGCGCGGATGTACACCGTCCCTACGGACCGCTGCGCTCGGGGGATGCCGGCGGGCCGACTCCCGCGCCGCTGCGTGAGCTGGCGCGGCTGGAGGCCGAGGGCGACATGCAGGGGCTCGCGGCGGCCTATCTGGTGCGCCGCGACACGGAGCTGGCGGCGCCCTATCTGGCGACGGCGGGGACGTCTCCGGACGTGGACAGTGACAGAGCCATCATGGCGTTGGACCAAGGGGACTCCGCCACGGCGCTGGCGCTGTTGGAGGGCGTGCTGACGGCGCGGCCGACGCATGCACAGGCACTGTGGAATCGGGCGCTCGTGCTGCGAGACCTGGAGCTGTGGGCACTCGCCGCGCTGTCTTTCGACGCCGTCGCCGCGCTGGGGGAGCCGGGCTGGGCGGTGGAGGCGAGGACCCGCGCGGACGCGGCGCGCGCTCGGCTGATGAGCACGGAGGACTGGCGCAAGCCGTCGGCGCTAGGACAGGCGCTGGTGACTCAGGGCGAGCCCGTGTCCGCCGAGGTCCTCCAGGCGCATCCCGGCATCTTCCGCATGTTCCTGTACGAGGCCATCCGCGCGGCGCCTTCGCTGGAGCGGCTGCACGCCCTGGAGTCGGTGGCCACGGTCCTGGATACACGCGACGGTGGCACGGTGCTGCGAGATGCCCTCCGCTGGGCGAGCGGACGGGACTTCCACGTCCGCGCGCCCCTGGCCCGTCGCTACCTGGAGCTGTACCGCACGCACGAGGTCGCCGGGGGGCTCGCCGCGTTCCTGGACGAGCTGCGGCGCGCTGGCGAGCTGGACCTGTACCTGGGGGCTTTGGTGCGCGAGGGGAAGGTGGCGGAGCGCCTGGGCGAACTCACCCCGCTCGTCGCGCGACTGGGGGACCCGTGGTTCACGCTCCTGCTGGAGCACGAGCGCGCCAGGGTGGCCATCTCCCGAGGAGAACTGCTCCAGGCGGAGCAACACCTCCTGGCCGCTGCCGCGCTCTGCCAGGAACATCCATTGGGTTACCGCTGCATCCCGATTGAGTCGGACCTGGGCGACCTCTATCGCCAGCTCCACCGGCTGGCGGAGTCCCATCGTCACCTGCAGGCCGCGCGCGCCCTGTACCGCACGGACCCGAGGTGGGGCGAGGCGCAACTGCTGCTCCATCTCGGACAGCTCGCCCGCTACCAGGGTGATGGCGCGCAGGCACGGGCCTATCTGGAGGAGGCGCTCGCGCAGCGTCCCGAGGACTGCACCATCCGCCACTTCGTCCGCTCGAACGACGCGCTGGCCTTGCTGGGGAATCTGTCCGTGGCGCCGGCCCGGGAGCGCATGCGTGAGGCGCTCTCCTGCAAGACGCCCCTGCTGCTCTCGGGCGCGAAGACGCTCGCGGACCTGGCGCGGTTGCGGCCGGACCCGGAGCAGGATGCTCGGCTCGTGGCGGGGATGTCGGAGCGGCGCCAGCAGGGGACGCTCACCCCGGGCGAGGCGGCGCTGCTCACGCACATCGAAGGGCGCTTCCTCGTGGAGCAGGACAGGGTGCGGGGCGAGGCGTTGCTGCGGCGGTCCATCGCCGAGGCGCAGCGCCTTCCCTCCACCAGCGTCGATGCGCGCAAGGCCCGCGCCTACAGCTACACGTCCCTGCTCTTCGCGGCGGCCCGGGCCGGAGAGTCCGAACAGGCGTTCCGACTCTTTGGAGAGGAGCTGGGCGGCCCGCTTCCCGAGCGGTGTGTCCTGGCCGTCACCGTGGATGTCGAGCGGACCCTCGTGCTGGCGCGAGGACCGGAGGGGCAGCTCGTGGAGCATCACGATGCCAGCCGCCGCGCGCCCCTGGATGAGGAGCTTCAGGGACTCGTGCCCGAGTCGGTGACGACGATGCTGCGAGCCTGCCCGGCGGTGGAGGTGGTGGCGCGTCCTCCGCTTCATGGCCGAGCGGGGCTGCTGCCCGAGGATGTGGCGTGGGCCTACCATGTTGTCAGGCCAGGGCCGGCCGTACCGGCACCGAGCACGGGACGTCGGTTGGTGGTGGCGGAGGTGCAGGCGCCCGCGTCGCTGGGGCTGCCCGCGCTCGGCGGGTGGGCGG
>NZ_JABUMQ010000434.1:0-7772 GCF_013336645.1 Myxococcus sp. CA039A
AGACACCGCCCAACCCCCAGTCCCTTTCGAATCCCTCACAGGCGCCGCGACTCCCGGAAGAGAAGCTCGCGCGTCAGGCCCCTTCCGTCCCCACCGAGTCCCCGCGAGAGCGCGACGTCGCGGAAGAGGGAACCCGAGAGGACGCACGCGGCGCGCTCGAAGGCCGCGCCATGCTCCGCGGCGCCGTGCTGGAACGGCTGGTCCGAGGACTCACCGAGGTCGAACAGAAGCTGGCCACGTTCCTGGAGAACCCCGGCCGCCAGGGCGTCGTCACCCTCCCGGTGGTCCTCAGCGAGAGCTCCGTCACGTACGAGTTCTGGAGGCTCGTCAGCGTCCAGTCCGATGACCGGAACTTCCTGTCCCAGTCGCTCGGCTTGCCTGTCACCGCCGACGACGCGCTGCTGCTCCAGACGCTCCGCCAGGAAATCCACGCGGCCTTCGACGAGTTCCAGCGCTCACCTTCCGGCAAGCAGGCTCGCGCGCGCTACGAAGAGGTGCTGACCCGCTACGAGGCCGCGCGAATCCAGCCCGTCATCTCCGGCCACGACACCGGCCCGCTCGCGGCCGAGTGCGCCCGCCTCCAGCTTCCCTGCGAGCCGGAGTTCACCCGCTCGCTCCTGCTGTCGCCGCTGCAGCTCGCCGTCGCGCTGTCTCCCGAGGAGGGCACCGCGACGCAGGTCATGGTCGCCGGCCTGACGCTGACGCAGCTCGGCGCGCTGGTGGGCCACCTGCGCCGCCTCAACCCGATGCTCGGCAACGCGCAGGTGCGGCAGTTCCTCTTGCGCGCCGCCACGGACCTCAAGAACGCGCTGCGCAAGCCGCTGGGTGACGCGGAAGTGGAGCGCGTGCAGGAGCTGGCGAAACAGCTCCTGCGCCTCCAGGCCGTGGCGATGCTCCACGTCTGAAGCGACTCCCGCGCTCAGGCGCGGAACGACGAGGGACGCAGCGCCAGGTCCGCCACCGGGTCGAACCGCGCCTCGGCCTCCGCTCGCGACTTCTCCCTCAGTCTGAAGCGACTCCCGCGCTCAGGCGCGGAACGACGAGGGACGCAGCGCCAGGTCTGCCACCGGGTCGAACCGCACGGAGGTGAACCGCGCCTCGGCCTCCGCTCGCGACTTCTCCCTCAGTCTGAAGTCGACTCCCGCGCTCAGGCGCGGAGCATCGGGGGACGCAGCGCCAGGTCCGCCACCGGATCGAACCGCACGGAGGTGAACAGCGTCTCGGCCTCCGCTCGCGACCTCTCCGTCAGGAGGATTCGCGGGCGAAGTTCGACTTGGACCGGGAGCCACCGCCCTCGGTGTTGCCGAGCGCCGCGACCTTGTGGCCACCCTGCTCCGCGCGCTGCGCTTCGGTGGTGCCCTCGGCCTTGTCGATGACGAGCATTCCGCCGCCCTGGTGCTCGCGCCAGCTGGTGCCCACCGCGTCTTCCAGCTCGCCCGCATCCAGGGAGACAGTCTTGCCGGTGCCAGGGTCCTTCACCTTGTACTTGCCCTGGTCGTCCTTGCCATCCACGGTGACCCAGTGCGCGCGGCCCTTGCCGGCGTCCTTCAGCGACGGGTCCACCTTGTTGGAGTCCACCAGCACGGCGGCCTTGCCGTCGCGCTTCAGGGCCTCGTCCATCAGCCCCCGGTCGAACGTGGAGGCGCTCTGCGTCACCTGCGCGCCCTCGTGGGCAATCATGTTCGACAGCTCGTGCGCCGTCGTCCCGTTGCCGTCGGTGAAGCGCGACTCCAGGGCGTCCATGGTCTGCTGGTCCGACGCGGCGGCCGTCGTCCCGGTGCCCTTCGCCTTGCCCAGCATCACCGCCACCGCGGAGCCGCAGTTGGCGTCCTTGGTCTGCTCCAGGACCGACGGGTCCTTGTCCTCATCCCAGCCGCCCAGCGCCGGCGCGGCCTCGGCCATGTCCTTCACGCAGCTGACAATCCGGGCCGTTGCGGGGGAGACCTCGCCCGCGGCGGCGGGAGCGGTGAAGCGCTGGGACCAGGCCTGCCGGGAGGCTTCCTGCGCGCCGTACGCGTCAGCGGGCTGCTCTTCCAGCTTCGCGACGGGGGCGGCGGGCTGTGTCTCTGTCTCCGCCGAGGGGCCGGCGACGGGCACGCGCACGACTCCGGTGCGCGACTGCTCGACGGGGGTCCTCGCCAGGTTCGGGGGCAGGGTGACACTCACGGGGGGCTCCTGGGCACAGGGAGAGCGTGGAAGGCCAACCTACCCGGAAACCGGCCGGGCGTTAAGTCTCCCGCCCCGCATCCAGCTCGTGTTTGCGCAGCAGTTTCTTCAAGTAGACACGGTCGATGTCCGCCTCGCGGGAAGCGCGGGAGATATTGCCCTCGCAGCGCTCCAGGAGGTTCTTCAGGTAGTCGCGCTCGAACCCCTCGATGAGCCGCTCCTTGGCCTCCTTGAAGGGCAGGTCCAGCTCGACCTTGGTGCTCCCCTCGCCGGAGGACTCCAAATCCGGCAGGGCCTCCTCGCCCAGGTTCATCACCTGCTCCACCACGTTGCGCAGCTCGCGCACGTTGCCGGGCCAGGGGTACTGGGCGAGCAGCGCGCGCGTCTGGTCCGACAGCGCGCTGGGCGGACGGCCCGTCGTCTGGAGCATGTGGTCGATGAGCACCGGGATGTCCTCCGGGCGCTCGCGCAGGGGCGGCAGGCTCACGCGCAGCACGGCGAGCCGGTGGAACAAGTCCCGGCGGAACTTCCCCTGCGTCACCGCCTGCTCCAGATTCACGTGCGTGGCGGCCACCACGCGCATGTTCACCGTCTGGTAGTCGTTGGCGCCCACGCGCTTCACCTGTCGGCGCTCCAACACTCGCAACAGGCGAGGCTGAAGCTCCAGCGGGAGCTCGCCCACTTCGTCCAGGAAGACGGTGCCATTCTGCGCGCGCTCGAAGGCGCCCGCGCGGTCTCCCTGCGCGCTGGTGAAGGCGCCCTTCACGTGGCCGAACAGCTCGCTCTCGATGAGCGTGGGCGGCACGCCCGCCAGGTCCACGATGACGAAGGGGCCCTTCTTGCGCGGGCTCTGCTGGTGGATGGCCTCCGCGCACAAGTCCTTGCCCGTGCCCGTCTCGCCCTGGATGAGCACGTCCGCGCCGCCGGGGGCCAGCCGCTCCAGCAGCGTGAAGGCCTCGCGCATCTTCCGGCTGTTGCCCACCAGCGCGCCGAAGCGGTCCTTCGAGGACAGCAGCACCGAGCGCTCGCGGGTGTCCTCCGGAATCAGCTTCAGCTCGGTGGTGCCCAGGGTGATGACGATGCCGGGGCGCAGCTCCAGGGACGTGAAGCGCAGCCGCTCGCAGAAGGAGCCGTTGTGCGAGTCCAGGTCCGTGGCCACCACGTGCTCGTCATGCACCTCCAGGCGGAGGTGCTGGCGCGACACGGCCTTGTCATCCAGGACGATGTCGCACGTGGGGGCCTTGCCCACGGTGTACACGCCCTGCTTGAGCGGATGCACCTTGCCGGAGTCAGGGCCCGAGAGGACCTTGAGCACCATCTTCACCTGGCCGGCCCGGCCCCGCGTCAACGTGGCCGTGGCATCCAGGTTCATCTCGTCGTCATCCGGCGGCACTGACACCCCATGGACGGTAGCACGGCCCGGAAAGGCCGCCACCCGTCAGTCGCGTGCCTCATTTCCCGCGAGGGCGAGCAGGCTTCACACGGGCGGGCTTCACACGGGCGGGCTTCACGGGTGCGGGCACGGGCAGGGCCGCGAGGAAGGTGTCCACGTCCCCCACGCGCGCGTCCAGGCCCGCTTCCGTGAACCAGCCCCGGGCGCGCGTGGCCTCGCCCCGTGCCTCCGGGGACTGGCCCGATTGGACCAGGGCCTTCGCCAGCGCGAAGCCGGACTCCGCCAGCGCATCTGGCGGCGCGGAAGCGAACGTCACCGCCAGACGCAGGGGCTCCACCGACTCACCCACGCGGCCCAGGCCCAGCAGGGCCTGCCCCACGCCGTCGTAGGACGGCTGGAGCTTCTCGTCGTCCGCGGGCAGTGTCTTGCGCTTGAGCGCGAGCGAACGCTCATACGTCTTCAGCGCGTCCTCGAAGCGGCCCATGCCGAGCTGGCACATGCCCACCTCGTCGAGCGCCTCCGCGAACTTCGGGCTGTCCGCGCCGTAGATGGCCTGGAAGATGTCCGCCACGGCCTGGGCATGTGGCAGCGCCTGGGCATCCTGCTTCAGCTCGCGCAGCGTCATGGACAAGAGGCCATGGCGCCGGGCCACGTCCGGGTGCTGGGGGCCCATGGCGGCGGTGGTCTTCTGGAGCGCGTCCTCCATCAGCGCCAGCGCGCGCGTGGAGTCTCCGAGCGAGTGCACCACGTGCGCGAGGAGGAACGTCGTCCGCGCGCGCTTGGGGTGCTCGGCGGGCAGGGACTTCTCGTAGAGGACCTGGGCCTCCTCCACGCGGGTCTTCGCCTCCTCGTACAAGTCCTGGGAGATGGCGAGGTTGGCCTGGTTGACGCGCACGTCGCCCAGCAGCACGGGGTCTCCGCCCATCCGCTCCAGCGTGGCCTCCGCGAGGGAGCCCCAGCGGGCCGCGGGCTCGTAGTGCTTCAGCCCGTCCTCCACGAAGAGCAGCTTGTTGAGGGCGGTGACTTTCAGCCGGTCCGCGTGCCCCGCCTCCGCGTCGAACACGGCGCTCGACAGGAGCTTCGCGGCCTCGGGTGATTCGCCCACCTGCTCCAGCAGCCAGCCATTCAAGAAGCGCGTCTCCGCGCGCAGCGGCAGATAGCCCGTGGCCTCCACCGGCGCGACGAGCGCCTTCACCGCCTCCAGCGCCTGCGGGTGCTTGCCGGCATCCATCCGCGCGCGGACGTGGGAGAGCTTCTCCTCCAGCAGTTCGATATCCGCGCGGCGCAGCGGGTCCGTGGGCATGCGCTGCCGCTCGGCCAGGGCCTCCGTGTCCTCGCATTCCCACAACGAGGGCAGGGCGAGCGCGGCGTCCAGGGACTTCTCCACCAGGGCCGCGTCCGCGCTCGACAACAGCTCCACCGTGGCGCTGAAGTCCTTGCGACGGCGCTCCAGACACACGAGCTGCCGGTCCAACTGCTCCTCGGGTTTGACGCCCTGCACGCGCGTGGCCTCGCACGCCTGCACGCGCTGGCGCTTCCACAGGTCCGCGTAGTCGCCGAGCGCCCGTGACACGCTCTGGGCCATGCCTTCCGCGAAGGGCCTGCCCGTGGCCAGGAACGCGGTGGAGAGCTTCGCTTGCGTCGTGGGTGACCACACGTCGTCCATCTGTGCCCCGGCATCCACGCACACGCGCGACTGCTGCCACGCCGCGCCGCCCGTCAGCGCGAGCGTCGCGCCCAGCGCGCTGGCGGCCGTCACCCACCGACGCCGCAGCGTCCGGCGATGCTCCTGCGACAGCGCCTCCAGCAGCACGGCCATGGAGGCGAAGCGCGCGTCCGGCTCCAGCGACAGTCCGCGCAGCACGGCGTCGCGCACCCATCCGGGCACCTTGGAGTCGCGCGGTGGCTCGCGCACGGCGGGGACCAGAATCGTCGCGGGCGAGGAGGGCGCCGCCGAGGGCCGCTGCGCGCCCAGCGACTCCGTGCGCTCCAACTCGGCGCTGACGCTGGTGCTGGAGAAGGCATACGCCCGCAGGCTGCCGGGCTCGAAGGGGCGCGCGCCGAAGAGGGCGCCATAGAGCGCGGCGCAGAAGCTGAACTGGTCCGTGCGCCCGTCCAACGTCGTGCCCCGGAACTGCTCCGGGGACATGTAGTTGGGCGTGCCCACCAGCAGGCCGTCCTCGGTGAGCGTCGTCTCCAACATGCGACGACCGGCCGAGGACGCCAGCGCCTCCCGCGTCTCCTCGGTCAGGGGCTCCTCGTCCTGGGGAAGGTCTCCCATCGTCCGCGCGAGGCCGAAGTCCGTCACGTAGACGCGGCCCGCGCGGCTCACCAGCACGTTGGCCGGCTTGAAGTCGCGGTGCACCAGCCCCGCGGCGTGCGCGGCCTCCAGGCCCCGGCCCGCCTCCACATAACGCGTCACGATTTCGCGCCAGGAGCGCGGCGACGCCTTCAGCCACGAGGCCAGCGTGCCGCCATCCACCAGCTCCATGGCCACGAAGACCTGGTCGCCCCACATGCCCACGTCGAAGACGGGGATGACGTTGGGGTGGGAGACGCGCGCCATGGCCTGCGCCTCGCGCAAGAGCCGGGAGCGCGCCTCCTCCGAGTGGTCATGGCGACCGTCCGGATGCAGCAGCTTGAGCGCCACCTTGCGGTCCAGGTCCGGGTCATAGGCGGCGTACACCACGCCCATGCCGCCCTGGCCCAGCCGCCGCAGCAGCAGATACCGCCCAATCTGGGAGAAGGGCGGCGCGGCGCGACGTGCCTCGTCGGGCCCCGTCCCGGAGAGGTCCTGCTTGGGGCCGGTGCCCAGGTCTTGCGTACCGGTGCCCTCCGGACCCGTGCCCGCGTCCCGTCCGCCTGTGTCTTTCCTCGTCATGTCTGGCGCACCTCGGGGCGGAGTGTAGCGAAGCTCTCGCTACAACCCGAGTTCTCCTCCGCCATGCGTCAGCGCTGCCTGGCTGCCTGAACGCTCAGGCGCGCAGCGGCAGGGTGAAGGCGAGCTGGAAGCGGGTGCCGGCGTGCTCGGGCCGGACGGTGGCGGTGACGTGGACGCCGTGGCCGTTGCCGGTGGAGACGACCTCGCCCTTGAGCTGGCCGTCCTCGGTGGCGCCCCGGAAGAGGAAGACCTCCGCGGCCTGCGAGAAGATGGAGGAGACCTCCGCGCTGCCGGAGCCGGGCGGGAGCTGGTCCCTTACCCATGTCGCGAAGCGGACGATTCGGCCGGTGAGCACCTGCGCGGGCAGGGGCACCGCGTAGCCGCCGCCGAACACCGTGGGGGCCGCGGCCAGCAGCACCGCGTCCGCGTTGCGCCCGCTGCCCAGGCCGAGCACGCCGTGCTCCTCCAGCTTCGCCTGCGCGCGGATGGGCAGGAAGACCTCGGTGGGGATGGACAGGCCCTTCTCGCGACCGGAGGGAATCTCCCACGTCGTCGGGGCGCGCACGCCTCCGGCCTGGCCGAAGATGCGCGCGAAGGCGCTGGTGTCGCGGAAGCTGGACGCGAGCATCGCCGCCACCGCGAGCGCGGGGCTGGTGAAGGCCGCGCGCTTCGCCCGGGCCTCGCTGGCCACGACGACGCGGTTGACGACGGCGCACAGCCACCGCGAGGACTCGTCCTGACGCAGCTCCGTCCACGACTCGGAGACCTGCTCCCGACCCTCCTCCAGGCCCAGGGACAGCTCGTCCGGAGACAGACCCAACAGCGACGGCGCCACGGCGACGACGATGGGCAACTGCGCGCGCTCGCCCATCGCGGCCAGCCGGGCCAGCACCGCCACGTCATCGTTCGTGTCCACCACGAAGACGGCGTCGGGCCGGTCGAAGGGCTCGCTGGAGAGCGCGTCGTCCAGGACGCCGAGCAGGTCGCCGCGGCTCACGTCCAGCACCTCCACCGCCATGCCCGCGGCCGTGGGGCACTGGTCCACCAGCCACTTGAGGCCGCGCCACGCGGACTCCAGTCGGGCCACGGGCTCCGCGATGAGCACGTCCGTCGCGCAGCGCAGCACCGTCTCGTCCAGCAAATCCCTCACGGACTTGCGCGCGGCGGTGGCGGGGGCGGACGTCGACGACGCGGAGGCCGGCGCGCGCGGGTTGAGGGCCTTCAAGAACGCATCGACGGCGCGGGACGCGGTGGCCGGCGAACCGGGCTCGGACGCGGTGAGCAGCGTCTCCATCAGGGCCACGTCATCGGGCGTGGGCGTGGGCACGGGGG
>NZ_JABUMQ010000435.1:0-7725 GCF_013336645.1 Myxococcus sp. CA039A
GGGAAGGGGCGGGCACCCCCGCAATGGGGTAAATGTCAGGGCATGACGCGAAGCCTCCTCCCGTTTCTCACGCTGGCGCTCGTCGCTGGCTGTGCGTCGCAACGGCTGGCCGGCGCGGACCTGGACCGCGTGCGCCGCCCTGCGTTCATCTCCCGCATCGAGGACGGCGCGGGACCTCGCAGCTTCGTATTCCGTGAAGACGCCGCATACGGCGACAAGCTCAAGAAACTCGAGCCCGTGGAAGCGGACCGACGGCTCACGGTGAAGCTCCAGCAGGCGGTGACGCGCTTCGAAATCTCGGAGCGGCTGCGGGTGAATACGCTGACGCAGCTGCCGCGCGAGGCGCCGTGGACGGCGACGGTGGACCCGGCGCGCGTGGCGTCGGTGCTGGAGAGCTTCCTGGTGGAGGAAGTCCCGGCGAACGCGCCGGACTACGACATGGTGGCGCCGCTGGGCGCGGACACCGTCGTCGAGTTCGTCGTGCAGGAGTACGGCATGCGCAGCAAGAAGGGCCACGCGGGCGCCTTCCTGCGCGGGTACGGGCGGATGTTCACGCTGGATGGGCGCTCGGAGGTGTGGCGACACCCGTTCTCCGTGGACCAGGTGGAGTCCGGTGCCGCGCACCTGGACCCGTTCAAGGTGGGCAAGGACCCCGACCTCTTCCGCCAGGCGATGACCCTCATGCTGGACCAGGTGGCGCTGGATTTCGTGAAGGACCTGACGCCGAGAGACAGGCGCGGGGGCCCGACGCTTCCCGACCACCCCATCTCCTCGTCGCCGGACAATGTCGCGCCGGTGATGGTGGAGCCCCCGAAGCCGGCCGAGTCGGACCTGGCCCCGGGTGAGCTGCCGGACCCCGACCCGGACCCGACCTAGCGTCGGCGCGGCACTCCAGGGCGGGCCCTAGAAGAGGGCGTGCTCCAGGAGGAGCACTGCGAGCCCGACCACGAAGCTGATGAGCGTGACGGGCACCCCCACGCGCAGGTAGCGCAGGAAGCTCATGTCCACCTTCTCGCGCGCCGCCTCGAAGACGATGAGGTTGGCGACGCTGCCCACCAGCGTGAGGTTGCCCGCGAGCGTGGAGCCCAGCGCCAGCACGTGCCAGCCGAGCTCCACGTTCTGGAGCGCGGGCACCCATGAGCGCGCGAGCATGACGAAGGGCACGTTGCTGAAGATGTTGGACGCCACCAGCGTCAGCCCCGCGAAGCCCAGCGTCTCCCTCCACGAGGGCCCCGTCATCAGCGGCGCGAACAGCAGGCGGATGTCCTCCGCCCAGCCGTCCTTGTTCACGCCGTAGACGACGACGAAGAGGCTGGCGAAGAACAGCAACAACACCCAGTCCACGCGCTCCAGCGCCTCGCGAGGCTCCCTGCGGGACAGGGCCATGACCAGCGCGGCGCCCGCGAGCGCGCTCCAGCTCATGGGCAGGCCCGCGAAGAAGGCCACGACGACGCCCGCCATGACGGTGAGCGTCAGCGCCAGCAGCCCCCGGTCCACCGGCGGTGGCGGAGGATGGGGCTCGAAGCGCGTCGACGTCAGCTCCTTGCGGAAGATGAAGACGAGCGCGCCCGCGACGATGACCGTCGACAACAGCGCGGGCAGGGCCATGTACGCGGCGAAGCTCGCATACGAGATTCCCGACGCGCCCTGGATGAGCATGTTCTGCGGATTGCCGGTGAAGGTGGCCACCGAGCCGCTGTTGCTGCCCATGCACACCGCGAGCAGGTAGGGCACGGGCGGCAGGCGCGCGTCCTCCACCGTGGCGAGCACCAGGGGCGTGAGCATCAAGCACACGGTGTCGTTGACGAGGAAGGCGGACAGCGCCGCGGAGATGAACGTCACCGCCAGCAACAACAGCCGAGGCGTGCGAGCCCGCCGCACCGCCCACGCGCCCGCCGTGCGGAAGAAGGCCGCCTGGGACATGTAGGCCGCCAGCAGCATCATCCCGAGCAGCAGGACGATGGTGTCCGCGTCGATGGCGTGTCGAGCGGGGTTCTCGCTGTGGTTGAAGACCTCGGCGGGAGTGACGACCCCGAGGACGACCATCAGCACTGCGCCCAGGAGCGCGCCTCCAGGGCGGTCCAGCTTGATGAAGGGGAGCCGGGCGCCGGCGATGAAGACGTAGGTGAACAGGAAGATGGCGAGGGCCACGGGCGGCGCACCCTAGCCGAGCGCCGTCCCGCGTGCCCTGGGCGCGTTCGCGTTGTCCGGGCGGGTACACGCCTGTACAGTGCCCGACCCATGAAGTTCGAGAAGGAAGAAGGGGCCTTTGGTGGCCCCCGCCGCACCCCCTGGAACGCCCCCCGGGGCCTGGACACCGTGCTTCAGCAGTGGAAGGCGGACAAGGGGCTGGGGCCCTGCTTCTCGCTCGACGAGGCGACGCCCGCCCGGGTGGGCTCCTTCGCCCCCATCCCCGACGAGGTGGCCCCCCAGGTCCGAGAGGCCCTTCGCCAGCGGGGTGTCGATCAGCTCTTCTCCCATCAGGCCGAGGCCTTCCGCCTGGCCCGCGCCGGCAAGAACCTGGTCATTGCTACACCAACGGCCTCCGGCAAGAGCCTCTGCTACAACCTGCCGCTGTTGGATCGCTTCGCGCGGGAGCCGCAGGCACGGGCCCTGTACCTGTTTCCCACCAAGGCGCTGTCGAGAGACCAGGAAGAGTCCCTGCGCGCGTTCATGCGCGAGGCGGGGCTGTCCCACGGCGCCATCACCTTCGACGGCGACACACCGGCGGATGCGCGGCGAGCGGCTCGGGAGCGCGGGGGCGTCCTGCTCACCAACCCGGACATGCTGCACACGGGCATCCTCCCGCATCACGCGAGCTGGGCGCGCCTGTTCTCCAACCTGCGCTACGTCGTCATCGACGAGCTGCACACGTACCGCGGTGTCTTCGGCTCGCATCTGGCCAACGTCCTGCGCCGGCTTCGACGCGTGGCGCGCTTCCATGGCTCGGACCCGGTGTTCATCGCGGCCTCGGCCACCATCGGCAATCCCCAGGCACATGCACGGCGGATGCTCGGGACTGACGTCGAGCTCGTCTCGGAGAGCGGCGCCCCGTCCGGAGAGCGGCGGGTCATGGTCTTCAACCCGCCCGTGGTCAACGCGGAGCTGGGCATCCGCGCCAGCTACCTGAAGACGTCGGTGCGTCTGACGGCGGACCTGGTGCGCGCGGGCGTGTCCACGCTGCTGTTCGGCCAGTCGCGCAACAACATCGAGGTGATGCTCAAGTACCTGCGGGACAGGTTCGTCGAGGAGAAGCTGGACCCGTCGCTCATCCAGGGCTACCGGGGCGGCTACCTGCCGGGCACGCGCAGGGCCACGGAGGCGGCGCTGCGCGCGGGTGACGTGCGCTGTGTCGTCGCCACCAACGCGCTGGAGCTGGGCATCGACATCGGCTCGCTGGATGCCGTGGTGTGCGCGGGCTACCCGGGCTCGGTCGCCGCGCTGATGCAGCGCTTCGGTCGCGCGGGGCGTCGAGGCGCGGGCAGCCTGGCCCTGCTCGTGACGTCGAGCGCCCCGTTGGACCAGTACCTCGCGGCCGACCCGCGCTTCCTCATCGGCGCGCCGTTGGAGCACGCGCGCATCGACCCGGACAACGTGGAGATTCTCGTCCAGCACCTCAAGTGCGCCTCCTTCGAGCTGCCCTTCGAGGAGGGCGAGCCCTTCGGGGACGTGCCGCCGGAGTCCACGGCGGAGGCGCTGGGTTTCCTCGCGCAGCACGAGGTGGTGCATCCGACGGCCGGGGAGGGTGGCCGGCGCGTGTTCCACTGGTCTTCGGATGCGTACCCGGCCAACCACGTGTCCCTGCGCAGCGTGGGCTGGGACAACGTCGTCATCATCGAGCGCGGCACGGACCGGACGCTGGCGGAGATGGACTTCCGCTCGGCGCACACGATGCTGCACGAGCAGGCCATCTACCAGCACGAGGGCGAGCAGTATCAGGTCGAGCAGTTCGACTACGACAACCACAAGGCCTTCGTCCGCAAGGTGGCGCCGGACTACTTCACGGACGCGATGACGTACGTGCGCGTGAATGTCATCCAGGAGGACCAGAGCGCGCCCATGGGCCCGGAGCTCCAGGCCGGCATGGGCGAGGTGAGCGTCATCGAGAAGGTGGTGGGCTACAAGAAGATCAAGTACCACACGCATGAGAACGTCGGTTACGGCGACGTGGCGCTCCCAGAGATGCAGATGCACACCACGTCGCTCTGGCTGACGGTGCCGGAGTCGGTGGTGCGCTCGATGAACTCACCGCGCCCGGCCGTCATCGACGCGCTCCGGGGCGTGGCCACCGCGCTGCGGACCGTGGCGTGCGTGGGGTTGATGATCGACCCGAGGGACGTGGGCAAGACGCTCGGCAGCCGCGACGACGCGGACGGGCCTCCGCGCAAGGACGGTGGCGTGGGGTTCGACCCCACCATCTTCCTCTATGACAACGTGCCCGGCGGCGTGGGCCTGGCCGCGCGGCTCTTCGACCAGCGGGACGAGTTGCTCGTGCGCGCGCGGCGCCTGCTGGAGTCCTGCGCTTGCGAAGAGGGTTGCCCCGCCTGCATCGGTCCCGCCTCGGGCGTCATGCCCGGACAGGCTCCGGTGGATCCGCATCCGCGCAAGCGACTGGGGCTGGAGCTCCTGTCGGTGCTCGGCATCGCTGGCGTGCAGTAGACGGAGACCCGGCGCGTGGACCTCAAGCGAAAGCTGGCGCGACTGACGGGGGTAGGCCCGGGAGGCAAGCCCGCGACGAATCGCGTGGCCACGCTGCCCGAGCCTCCTCCTCGCGCGGAGGACCTGGCGCGAGTCGACGGGCCACCCGCCACGCCCGTCGATGGTGTGACCTCGGAGGCTTCGTCACCCACGAGTCCGGCCGAAGACGTCGCGGCCATGGCGCGGCGGGGTGTCCCGGAGGCTCCGTCGGACACCGAGCCCTCCTCTCCGAAGGACCCTCGCATCGAGGCCCTCCGGCGGATGCTCGCGGACTGGTCCGAGCGCCAGGGTCAGACGGCCGCGCGCCGGGGCCCGGCTCCCGCGAAGCCTCGCCCGGGACCGCTTCCCGTCATCCCCCAGGAGACGCCGCACGGGACGGTCCATGTGTCGGAGACCCTGCTGTCCCCGGAGCATCGGCATGGCACCGCGCCCGTGGCCGGGGCGCTGGATGTCGAAGGGGCCCTGGTCGCCCGGCTCGCGCTGCACGAGGAGCTGGCGGGGGTGGACTTCCAGCGGATGCTCTTCCTGGACACGGAGACCACGGGACTCGCCGGCGGCACCGGCACCGTGCCCTTCCTCGTCGGGCTCGCGTGGTTCGAGGGCCGCTCGTTGCGCGTCCACCAGCTCTTCCTGCGCAAGCTGGGCGAGGAGGCTCCCATGCTGCGCGTGCTCGCCGCGCGCATGGCCATGTCGTCGTGCCTGGTCACCTTCAACGGCAAGAGCTTCGACTGGCCGCTCTTGCGCACGCGCTTCGTGCTCAACCGCGTCGCGACGCCCCCGGAGCTGCCGCACCTGGACCTGCTGCACTGCGCTCGCCGCGTCTTCAAGCACCGGGGGGCGGGCACGCGCCTGGTCCACGTGGAGGAGCAGGTGCTCGGACACCGCCGCGTCGACGACGTGGACGGCTCGCTGATTCCGGAGCTGTACTTCCGCTACCTGCGCGGCGGGGACGGCTCGGCGCTGACGCCCGTGTTGGAGCACAACGCCAACGACCTGCTCCTGTTGGCCGCGCTCCTGGGAGAACTGGTGCGCCGCTTCCGGGCAGGGGACGGCACCGCCGTGCTCCCTGGTGAGGACCCTCGGGACCTCCTGGGCTTCGCGGGAGTCGCGCTCCGGGCGGGAGACCACGCTCGGGCGCGGGCCTTCGCCCAGGCGGCGACCGGTGGCTCCGGCACGGTGGGTGTGGAGGCCCATGCCCTGGCATCCCGGCTGGCCCGCATGGCGGGGGAGCCCCTCGTCGCGGCCGAACACCTGCTCCAGGCACTGGTCACGGCTCGGGGATTCCAGGCGGCGACGCTGCACCTGGAGCTCACCAAGCTGTACGAGCACTCCCTCAAGGACCTCGCGGGCGCGCTGAGCCACGCGCGCTTGTCGGCGGCGGCGGAGTTGCCGGAAGACCACCGGCGCCGCATCGTTCGTCTGGAGGGTCGCATCGAGCGGAGTACTCGGAGCCGCGCGCTGGACCTGAGTGCCCGACCACCGCGCTCAGGCCCCTGAAAACCCTTGCGTCCGGTTTCGGGCGAGTGGGCTCGCTCCCATGCCCACCCGCAGGTCGACCGAGCACATGATGGGAGCGTTGGACCCCGGCCTGCGCTAAGAGAGGCGCCATGAAAATCACGAAGGACAGTGTCGTCTCCATCGACTTCCGGCTCCACCTTGGCGATGGGAAGATGGTGGACGAGAGCGAGCCTGGAGATCCGCTCGTCTATCTGCAGGGCCACGAGGAGGTCGTCCCCGGTCTGGAGAAGGCCCTGGAGGGCAAGGCCAAGGGGGACTCCCTGTCAGTGGTCATCCCCCCCGAGGATGGTTACGGGCCGCATGACCCCGAAGGCATCGAGGAAGTTCCCCGGGGAGAGTTCCCGGAGGGCCTGGAGCTGACCGAGGGCGGCATCCTGACCGCCACGGACCCCGAGGGGGACGAGGTGGACTTCCTCATCAAGGAGATTCGCGGCGACACCGTGGTGGTGGACTACAACCACCCGCTCGCCGGCAAGACGCTGCACTTCGACGTCACCGTGCGCGAGGTCCGCGCCGCGACGGCCGAGGAGCTGGAGCACGGCCACGCGCACGGCCCGGACGACGCCCACTGACAACCCGGGCGGGAAGGACGGGCCTTCCGGTCCTTGCTTCCCACCCGTTCCGCGAGGCCACGCGGTGTGGCCTCGCGAGCGGTTTCTGCTCAGCGCGGCTGGGACGACTCAGCGCCCGCCCAGCAGGTCCGAGTTGAAGGCGAACCCGAGGAGCATGAACGGCATGGCCTCCTGCCGGCTCGGGTGCTTCAGGTACCAGGCCACCATGCCGAGCACCGTGGGGCGGTTGAACATGGTCCCCTCGTCGGTGTTGAAGGCATACGAGGCGACCGGGCCCACGCGCATGTGGCTGTTGTCGACGGTGGTGTTGCCGGAGACGCCCTGGTCCTCGTTGTAACGGGGCCAGACGGCGCTGAAGCGCGCCCCCACCATCCACTGCCCGGACAGGTAGACGACGTCCGAGTCGTTGGTGAAGACCCAGCCCTTGCCGGCCAGGAGCGAGTCCAGCATCGGGTCGTAGAACGTCGTCGCGCCATCGCGCAGCGTCAGGTTCCAGTACTCCAGGCTGAACTTGGCGCGCACCGCGATGGGGCCGACCTTCGCCTGGAGCGTCGGCTCCACCAGGAAGTGGTGGCCGCTGGTGCTGTAGGCGTTGTCCTCGCGCAGGTCCAGGGCGTCATCCGAGAAGTCCTGCAGCGGGTTCGGATACGACTGGAGGAAGCCCATGGTGCCCAGGAAGCGCGTGTACTCGTAGCTGGCGCGCACGTTGAGCAGGGCGATGGGCTGGATTTCGAACTGCGGGCCCACCTTGAGCGAGGCGGGGTTGGCCTTGATGAGGGCCGCGGCGTTGACGAACGTGTCGCGCATCACCGGCGACTCGCTGTCGAACAGCCGCTTCTGGATGACCAGGCGGTTCTGCGTCTCCAGGCCAATGGGGTTGACGCGGAAGAGGTTGAAGCTCGTCAGGTACAACCGGACGTTGGGGATGGGGCGGGGC
>NZ_JABUMQ010000436.1:0-7704 GCF_013336645.1 Myxococcus sp. CA039A
GGCCAGGAGGACGAGGATGCCCAGGCAGACCAGGGGGAGGACGACCCAGCGGGTGGCGGAACGCTGTTGGGACATACACGCTCTTGGGGTGCGGGAAGGGCGGGGGAGGATATGCCGGGGGTCGACGCCCGTGGGCGCTCAGTCGCAGGAGCGCTGGTCGGGCTTGCCGTCCGTGCATTGGCCCACGGGGGCGAAGCGGGACTCGGCCTCCGCGACGACTTCGTCCACGGGCCGGGCGCACTCGGCCTCCGCGAGCGTGCCGCGAATCTCGAACAGGCGCAGCACCTCCGCGCACCGCTGCTGGAAGGTCTTCACCCCGTCCTTGAAGAGCGGACGCATCACCCGCGGCGAGAAGGCATAGCCGCTCGCCGTCGCCAGCGACGACTCCGGACGGAACATCCACGAGGAGCGCCAGCTCGACGCCACCTGCTCGAAGCGCGCCGGCCCCATCCACATGCTCGTGGCGGCCTGGAGTGAGCGTGGCTCCGTTGGCACGAAGCCCGTGCCCGTGCGACGGCAGTAGGTGGGCACCGCGGTGGGGTCCTCCACGTTCGCCAGCCGCAGCGTGCAGACGTTGTACTCCGCGAAGCGCCGGCCCACGGCGGCCAGCTCCGCCTGCTGCACCTCGCCCACGCGCGGCTGCGCGACGAACAGGTCGATGGTCCGCAGCAGCGTGCTCACCGCGTTCTCCGGCGGAGGCTCGGGCGTCGGCTCCAGGCCGCCCGTCGAGACGACGAGCACCCGCTCCGCGCCGCGCTGCACGGCCTGGAGCAGCGGCAGCCCCGAGCGCACTCCGCCGTCCAGGAACGTGCCCTGGTAGCGCCCCGAGCGCGAGGGAATCCACGGCACCGGCTCCGCGAGCACCGGCTCGACGATGGACGCCACCACCGCGTTGATGAGGCCGTCCACGCGCTGCGCGTCCGTCGCCGTCGGCGGGAAGTCCGCCGGGTCCTGGTCGCTGATGCCGAAGACATCCCCGGTGTTGAAGTCCACCGAGACGGCCACCAACTCCGTGCCGTTGGTGAGCTGCGCGGGGATGACGGCGGCGCGCAGCTTGTCCTGCACCCCGTCGAAGCGGACCAGCCCCTTCAGGTCCGAGGCAATCTTCCAAATCCACGTCGAGTTGACGCAGTAGAGGTCCGACTCCACCGAGCACGTGTAGTTGCCGAGGAGCATGTCCCGCGCCTTCTGTTCCTGGCCGGGCGTGTGGAACAGGTCCACCATCGTGCCGATGAGCGCGCCGGTGCTGGTGCCCGCCGCCAGGTCGATGCGCGCGTCACCGCACCCCTCGGGCTCGGGCTTGCCCCGGCACTGCTCCATCACCCCGAGCAGCCGCCACATGATGCCGGCGCTGAAGGCCCCATTGGCTCCGCCGCCGCTGAGCACCACCGCGTTGGACGGACGCCCCAGCTTGCGACTCCAGCGGCGGGCGCTCACGTACTGGGCGGCGGACTCGGCGCCTTCACGCAGGCCCTGCTTGAGCAGGAAGGGATTCATCGGGTCCTGGAGCGAGTCGCCCAGCGCGGCCAGCGACGCGGCGATGCCCATCGCGTTGCCGATGAAGCGCTGCGCGTCGACCTCGGCGGCCGTGGGACGGGTCGGGTCCACCGTGCCCGGCATCGCCGGCAGGCCCCACACTCCTCCCGCCACCGTCTTCTTCAAGAAGGTGTCGTAACAGGAGGAGTTGCTGCCTCCCGCATTCGCGCGCAGACACTCCACCTGCTCCGCGATGACCTCGGACGCGCCGCCCAGGGCGGACATCCACTTCGCTGCTTCCGCCGGGTCCGCGTAGGCGTCCACCAGGTGCGAGCGCGTCAGGCGCCCCACGCGCTCCCGGAGGGACACGGGCAGCGGCGGCGTCTTGGGCTCCGAGGGTGCGTTGAGCTCCTCGAGGATGTAGCCGGTTCGCAGGAAACAGCCGCTCGACAGGGCGGCCATCGCCGCGAGGCACAGCAGGTACGTGCTACTTCGGTTCACGAGGTCCCCCGTCAAGGAGCGCATGGCGGGGGCCCGGGAAGCGGACGGCGGGGCACCCCTTCGTCACATCGCGAAGGGGACGTTAGCGCATGCGGCCCACGCGGGAGGGGCGACAAACGAAAGGCCCACCCCTGGGGAGAGGTGGGCCCGCTGCTCCTGGACTTCATGGCCCGGGAGAGGGCGAGGGCCCTACGGGTACACCTCGCGGCGAGTCGTCGTGGTGCGCGGCGTGGGGGAGATGGCCCCTTCCGCGTGGACGCGCTGGCGCTTGCTCACCCCCAGCCCCGCGCCGAGCACCGAGGCGACGAGCCCCAGGAGCAGCGCGCCGAAGACGCCCCAGAAGGCGCGCCCCGTCTTGTCGGCGGCCTGGAGCGCGCCCTGCTGCACCTGCTCACCCACCTGCCCCACCTTCGCCTTGGCGCCGTCAATCTGCACCTGGACGCGGTTGGCGACGTCCTCTGAGTCCTGCCGCGACAGCCGCGTGTTCTCCGCGATGGAGGTGACGAGCAGCTCGCGGTCCACGTTCCCCGTGCGCACCGCGGTGGTGACGATGTCCTTGGTGGCCGCCTCGAGCTGATTGGCGGTGATGGTCGGCTTGCCCTCGGCCTTGAGCCGCTCGTTCACCGGACCGAGCGCGTCGTTGGCATCCAGGCCGAACGCCTGGGCCGCGTTCCCACCCTGGGAGGCCGCGCCCGCCACGGCCGCGCCGGTGGCGCCCACGACTCCCGTGGTGGCCTTGAACGCCGTGCCGACGACGGTGGACACGACCATGCCCATGAGGACGACGCCGGCAATCGTCGTCAGGCCCCACATCACCGCGCCGTGCATCGCGCCGCCGGCCTTGTCCACCACGCCCGCGGTCCGCGCGGCCAGGAAGCCGCCGATGAAGAGGGCGATGAGCGGCGCGATGAGGCCCCAGATGCCGGTGCCGATGCCCGCGGAGCGCGCGCTGTCGGGGTTGCTCGGGTCCACGGAGGACAGGCCGAGCGCGAGGCCCAGCGAGTACAAGAGGATGAGCACGCCGAGCGCGACGACGGTGCCGCCGAGAATGGCGCCCCAGCTCAACTTGAAAGGCGTTCCCGCGCTGGCGCCGATGACGCCAGGTTTCTCGTTCTCCACGATGGTGGTTGCCATGGGCCGGGCCTCCTGCCGCGGTGAGCACCCAAGGGATGGGCGTGCTCGGGTCCGCGGCAAACATGGGCATCGTCGGGCAACGGACGATTCCTCACCCCAAGGACGCCCCCTCGGTGGGAGGGGGACGGCGAAGGCTCACCGCAGGCCGAGTGCCTCGATGAGCATCGCCTCGCGCGCCACCACGGGCGAGCGGGGAAGGGCTTCCAGCGAGAAGGCGCGCACCAGCGCGTCGAGTGTCCTGGGACTCCCATCGCCCAGGCCACTCCATGCGGCGAGCAGGCCGAGCACCCGCTCGGGAGCAAGTCCTCGCTCGCGCAGCTCAGCGAGCGCGAAGGCACCCTCGCGCTTGGCGAGGCGCTTGCCATCCTCTCCATTCACGAGCGGGACGTGGAGGAAGTCGGGCGCCTGCTCACCCAGTGCCGTGTAGAGCTGGAGCTGGCGGGGCGTGGACGACAGCAGGTCATCGCCGCGCAGCACGTGGGTGATGGCGGTGGCGGCATCGTCCACGACGACTGCGAGCTGGTAGCTGGCGACCCCGTCATTGCGGCGCACCACGAAGTCACCCACCACCGCGTCCACGTCCTGCGAGTAGGGCCCCATGAGCGCGTCGACGAAGCGCACCTCTCCAGGCCGCGCGCGGAAGCGCCAGGCTGGGGCTCGCGTCTTCGCGCGCTCGGCCCGCTGGTCGACGGTGAGGTGGGCGCAGGTGCCGGGGTAGCGGGGGCCTTCCTCGGACAGGCCGTGGGGCGCGCTGGCGGCGCGAGCAATCTCGCCCCGGGTGCAGAAGCACGGATAGACGAGGCCCTCGTTCTCCAGCGTGGCGAGCGCCTCGCGATAGATGTCATCGCGCTGACTCTGCACCAGGGGCGTCTCGTCCCAGTCGAGGCCGAGCCAGCGCAGGTCCGCCATCAAGTCCTCGACGTACTGGGGCTTGCAGCGCGCGCGGTCCAGGTCCTCGATGCGCAAGAGGAAGCGGCCCCCGGCGGCGCGAGCCTGGAGCCAGCCGAGCAGCGCGCTGCGGATGTTGCCCAGGTGCATGCGCCCGGTGGGGCTGGGGGCGAAGCGCCCGCGAAAGCCGCTCATGGCCGGACCAGTGGTCTGCGGATGGGGTCCACGGGCTTCCGGATGGGCGCCGTGGGCTTCACCGGGTTCGACAAGGGGACGGCGTACACGCTCTGTGCGGCGCGAGTGACGCGCGAGGCACCCGGCGTGGGCGACAGGGGCAGTGTTTCGGTGAGCCCTGCCTCCACACCTCGTGAGGCCAGCTGGGCCGCGAGCGCGCGCAGGGGCTCACCAGCGTCGAGCAGCTCCAGGTCCATCGCGAGGCGAGGCAGCCTGCGCGGCGCCGCGTCCCCAGGAGTGAACACGAAGGCATCGAGCGCGAGCCCGGTGTCGGAGCGAGACAGGGTGCCGAACACGACGAGGTCCGCGCTCGCCTCGCGTCCCAGCGTCGATGCGGCCTGGAGCGCGGAGGTATCGAGCCGATTGCCCGAGAGGGCGAGGGCCAGCGCGGCCGTGGCGCCGGTGCCAGTCGGCTGAATCGTGAAGGTGACTTCGCGCTCGGGGAGTGCCTCCACGACGCCGCCCACGGACTCACCGGAGGGAAGGGTGGCGCGCCACAGGTGCGCACCGGGAGGCACCTGCGTGACACGAACAGGCGTGGTGCCCGCGGAGGACCCATCGAGCGTGACTTCGAGGCCCTGTGGAAACGACTCGAAGCGGAGGACGCCGCGAGGCTGGGTGGCATGGGCCGCGCGGACGCGCTCGACGGTGTGAGCGAAGAGGGGCGAGGTGGCGGCGAGGGGCAGCGGACGACCTGGAGCGATTGCAAGCGCGTGGGTGAGGGCGCTCGCGGCTTCGTCATCGCGACCGATGGCGTAGCGCACGGCGGCGCGCAGGGCATAGGTGTCCGCGAGCTCGGCGCCGTCCTGGAGGTGGGGGGCGTTCGCGGCGTAGGCGTCCAGGGCGCGTCCGAGGGCGGTCTCCGCGCGGGTGAAGTCGCGGGCCGCGCGCGCGGTGGTGGCCTCCTGCACGGCGGCCTGGGCGGCGGCGAGTGCGTCCGTCTTCACGTCGGTGGGAGACGGCACGGGAGGCTCCGCGAGGGCGAGCCCCGCCATGCCGTGGATTTCCGAGGCCAGTCGCGCGGCGAGTCGAGGACCTGCGCGCGCGGGCACGTCTCCGGAGACAGCCTGGAAGGGCAACACGGCCACCTTCGTCCGAGGCGCGCGTCGTGGCGCGGCGATGGAAGAGGCACCCAGGAGGAGGCAGAGCAGGAGCGCGAGTCGCGTCATGGTCGGAGCGGGGAGGAACCGACCGAATTCCTAGCACGGAGCCGCGAGCCGCGCTCCGCCCGGCCGATGTTCGGGCCGGGGGCTTCGTTTTGCCGCGATGATGTCAGGTCCTTCCGCTCATGGTCCTCCTGCCTGTCAGCGTGGTCGTCGTGGTGGTCGTGGTCGCCTCCATGCGACGCCACGGGAAGGTGAGCGCGAGCGCAAGGCCCGCCAGCCCCACGATGCAGTAGATGAGGCGCGAGAGGGCGCTCGCCTGCCCCTGCGTGTCGCCACCGAAGATGGCGTTCACGAGGTTCCAGTTGAAGAAGCCAATCAGGCCCCAGTTGATGGCGCCAATGATGGCGAGCACGGCCATCACCTTGGCGAGCACTGACTTCAGTCGGTCTGCTTCCAGTCGTTCCATGGCCTGTCTCCTCGTGTTGTCGAGAGTGTGAGCCGAAGGTGCTCGGTGCCTCTCATCGAGGGCGGGGACCGTCGGTATCCCTCGGTCTTCAATCTATGGAGCACCTGGAGCGCTCGACGCGATGGCCTGGCTGCTCTCGTGGTTCGCGGCGCTGCGGTCGAGGTGTCCCGTCCACGCTCATCGAGGCCCGGAGCGTTCCACCGGAGGCACGACTTCCCGAGGGGCGTCTCGAAGCCAGGGACTGCTCATCGTTGGGGCGATGAAACAGGATGCGAGGAACAGGAAAGACCCCTCCCGGCATCGCGCCTTGAAGGTCGCGCTCGGCGTCGTGGCCATGGCGTTGGTGCTGGTCGTCGGCGTGTTGGCGCTCAATCCTTCCTGGCTCGCGCAGCGTCTGCGCGGACAGGTCGAGACGGCCGCCACCCGGGCCCTTGGCCACAAGGTGACTCTGGAGAAGCTGGATGCGCAGTGGTTCCCGAAGCCTGGCGCCACGATGACGAACTTCCGGGCCGAGGGTGAAGGCGACGAGCCGCCCTTCCTGGAGGCCTCGCGTGCGACGGCCACCGTGCGGTTGTGGCCGTTCATCCGGAGCCTCGGCAAGGACGTGCGCGTGGGGGCGGTGAAGCTGGAGGAGCCTCGGGTGAACCTGGTCCGGCGCGCTGACGGGACGTGGAACTACGAGTCCGTCGGGAGTGCTCCGGGCAGATCCAGCGGTGAGTCTGGAACAGGGGCCTCCACGGAGGCCTCCATCGAGAGCCTTCGGATTCAGGATGGCGTCGTGCAGGTGACGGACAGGCAGGCGGCGGGGGGCACGGCAGTGGCCGCGCTCCGGGACCTCGATGTGGACTTGAAGCACGTGGGGCCGGGCCTGCCGCTCGAGGGCTCGATGAAAGCGGCGGTCGCGGCCTCGAAGCAGAACGTGGAGGCGGACTTCAAGGTGGACCCACTTCCCACCGGCAAGCCCGCGCCCGGTCAGCCCTGGCCCACGGTGACGATGAAGCTGCGCGGAAGGGATTTCTCCGTGAGCGAGATTCGCGACTTCCTTCCGCCCTCGGCGACCGCCTACTTCACGGGAGGGCTGGTGGATGTCGACGCGGAGGTGAAGACGGACCAGGGACAGTACGTGCTCACGGGCCATGGAGCGGCGAAGGGGCTGAAGCTGAGAGGGGACCCGGCGAGCGGCTCGTTCGACTTCAACTCACGCATCGACCCCGCCAACGCGAAGGCTGCGAAGGTGAACTTCACGCGCCTCGCGCTCGCGGGTCCAGGTGTCGATTTGGGCGGGACGGCTTCGGTGCAGATGGCGCCTCCGCGCGTGCGGTTCGCGTTGGAGGGGAAGGAACTCGATTTGCAGCACCTGTTGGGGGCGCTTCCCAACGAGCCGAAGAAGCAGGAGGCCTCCAGTACGGCCACCGCGCTTCCCGCCACTGTGCGCGCGAGGCTCGGGAAGGTGGAGGTGGATGGGACGCTCAAGCTCGCGAGCCTTCGTCACGGGACGCTGCAGGCGACGAACGTGGACGCGGAGGCGAAGCTGGATGACGGGGTGCTCCTCATCGAGCGAGGAGGGGCGACAGTCTACGGCGGGCGCGCGGACCTCACGGGGACGAAGGTGGACCTCACGAAGTCGCAGCCCGCGTGGACGCTGAAGGCGAACCTGGACGGGATGAACACCGCGCAGGCCTTCCAGGCGCTGTCCGGACAGTCGTCGCTGCAAGGTCTCGCCAGTGGGGAGCTGCAGCTCAACGGAAGTGGCCTGGACTGGACGCAGGTGCGTGACCGCGTCACGGGGGGAGGGAGCGTGCGTCTTCGCGACGGCGCGCTCACGACGGCGGACCTGGGGGGCGCGTTGGCTCCGGCCCTTTCGCAAGGACTCTCGGCGCTGGGGCAGAAGGGGGCGGC
>NZ_JABUMQ010000437.1:0-7669 GCF_013336645.1 Myxococcus sp. CA039A
ATTTCACCCTGGCGCAGGCGCCGGCCAGCGTGACGGTGCCCTCGGGTCAGTCGGCCTTCGTGGGCGTGACGTTCAGCCCTCGGGTGGGCGCGGCGGGTGCCAGCGAGGGACAGCTCGCCGTCACGGTGCGGGCGGGGAGCACGACGTCGACGGAGGCGGTGGAGCTGAAGGGTGAGGGGCGCGCGTTCAAGCCGTGCCAGTACGCGCTGCCGCAGCAGCTGCGCTTCGGCAAGGTGCCGGTGGGCGCGGAGGTGGCGTTGGGCGTGTCGCTGCGCAACACCGGCGCGGAGGCGTGCTACCTGGCCTCCATGCAGCTGGTGGCGGGCTCGGACCCGTCCTTCGTCGCCGCGGCGGTGCCCAACGGCGTGCTCCAGCCCGGCCAGAAGGCCACGCTCGTCGTGCGCTTCAAGCCGGAGGCCGAGGGCGCCTTCGAGGGGCTCGCGGAGGCGTGGGTGAACCACCCGTCGCTGGGACATCCGCTGGTGACGCTGGTGGGCGAGGGCGTGAAGGGCTGCTTCGCGGTGCAGCCCACCACGGTGGACTTCGGCATCACCAAGCTGTCCTGCGGCCCGCGCACGCGGGAGCTGCTGGCCATCAACGAGTGCATTGGCCCGGTGAAGGTCGCGGGCATGGAGCTGGAGCAGACGGGCAGCGAGTTCGAGGTGGCGTCGGCCAACCCCTTCCCGGCGACGATTGCCCCGGGCGCGCGGGTGAAGCTGACGGCGCGCTACACGCCGACGGACGACGGGGATGACGCGGCGGCCCTGCGCTTCCGGCTGGAGGATGGGGGCGAGTACACGGCGGGCCTGGTGGGCCGGGGCGTGACGAAGGCGGAGCAGACGGACCGCTTCTTCCAGGAGTCGAAGGCGAAGGTGGACGTCCTCTTCGTGGTGGATAACTCGGGCTCGATGATGGAGGAGCAGCAGAGCCTGGGGCAGAACTTCGCGGCCTTCCTGAGCGCGGCGAGCGCGGCGGCGGTGGACTACCGCATCGGTGTCACCACGACGGGGTTGGACCCGTCTCCGGGTGGCTGGTCCGAGTGCCCCGGTGGCGCGCAGGGCGGAGAGAACGGGCGTCTGTTCCCGGTGGATGGCTCTCGGCCCCGCATCATCACCCCGGACACGCCGAACGCGGCGGGGGTCTTCGCCGCCAACACGCAGGTGGGTGTGTGTCATTGGAACGAGCAGGGCCTGGACGCGGCGCACCGCGCCCTGTCGGACCCGCTGCTCTACAACCTGGATGACGTCCGCACCCCTCTGGCCAACGACGGCAACGGCGGGTTCCTGCGCGAGGAGGCGAAGCTGGCCATCATCTTCCTCTCGGACGAGGAGGACTTCAGCTCGCAGCCGGTGTCCTTCTACGAGACGTACTTCCTGGCGCTGAAGGGCAACGACAAGTCCAAGCTCAGCATCAACGCGATTGTCGGCCCCATGGACCTGGCCACCTGCCCCACGTCGAGCAGCTCTGGCAGTCGCTACCTCCAGCTCGCGAGCGCGACGGGCGGCGTGGTGGAGAGCATCTGCACGCCGAACTGGGCCTCGTCGCTGGAGAAGCTCTCCAACAGCGCCTTCGGTCCCAACCGCAACTTCCCACTGACCGAGGTGCCCGCCGACTCGACGCGCATCGTCGTCGAGGTGGACGGGGTGCAGGTCACCACGGGTTGGCACTACGACGCGCGCACCAACACCATCATCTTCGACCGTGACGCGGCCCCCGCGCCCGGCTCGTTGGTGGAGGTGACGTACCCGCTGGGCTGCAACTAGGGATTGCTCGCGAGGCAGTGACGGCGCCGCGCTTTACCTTCGGGTGGAGCGCGGCGTTTCGCATTCCCTCGCGGCGCGGGACGTCACGGTGGGAACTCGAGGGAAGCACGGACCGCGTCGTGGTCCGAGCCCCCGTTGCGCAGCACCTTGGCATCCGACAGCGTGATTCGCCGGCCGAGGATGTGGTCGATCTCCACGATGGCCGGAAGGACGGAGGCCGCGCCCGGCCAGGTGGAGCCACAGCTCTCGCCCGGCCCTTCACATGCGTGCTGGAAGTCCGCGGAAGCGAAGGCCTTCATCGCATCACCCGAGCGGCCTTCGTTCATGTCCCCGAGCAGCAGCAGGGGACCCTGCTCCTTCGAATAGCGCAGCACCAGTGCGTCGGCCTGCTTCTTTCGGAGCACCGCGTTCTTCGCCATGGACTCAACCAGGTCGTCGTCCTTGCGATGCGTGGCCCCTGGCGCCATCAGGTGCACACAGGAGACCTTCAAGGTCCGCCCCGCGAGGCGCACGTCCGCCTCCAGGGCCGGCATGCGGTGTGGCTCCTGGGAGAAGTGCTCCGTGCGAGTCATCGGATGGCGACTCGCGATGCCCACGCCCCAGGTCCCCTTCCGGGGGACGAGCCGGACATGGGGATACTCCTTCCCGAGCCGTTTCCGGAAGGCGCTGGCGAACCCTGGCGTCAACTCGCGCAGACAGAGGATGTCCGGCGCCTCCTTCTCGATGAGGTCCAGCGACTTCGCCACATCCTCTGGCGGCGCGGAGTAGAGGACGTTGTAGGTCATGACCGTCACCTTCCCCTGCGTGGGTGGGGGTAACGAAGGTGTGGAGGCTTCCAGGACGGACAGCACCAGGGACGCGGCGAGGCTGGGGGGCCACATATCCAGACCCCATAGCAAGACCTGGGCTCGGACAATCGCAGGCGGAGTGTGGCCCCAGGGAGACACATTCGGGGGTGACTGTCTCCCCTGGGCCGCGTGCTGATGGCCTACACGGTGGTGTCATCGTTCCCATGCGCCGTGCCCCGGCTGCTGCTGGGGCTGTCGGGGTCCGCGCTGGGATCGGAGCGAACCTGTCCCGAGGGCGGGAAGAGGTTCGGGAACACCCGCTCGAAGAACGCCCGGATGATGGGCGGAAGCAGGGGACCCCCCATGGGGCGCGTACTGGTGGGGCTGTCGCCATCCGTGCTGGGATCTCCACCCCGAGCGACGCGCGCCGAAGCGGCGAATGTCGAGCGACCCTTCAGGGCCTGGTGGAGCGGGGCGGACCCGTGCTGCCGGTCTCCGGTGGGCTGGGAAGACTTCGGGCGTGGCTGCGCGGCGAGACGCCGCAGCGCGACCGCCGCGTGACGCAAGGGAGGCAACATGAGGGAGCTCCTGACTTCTGAATTCAGGCTTGCTTCATTCTCCAGGAAACCAAGGGCAGAGTTGCCGATGAGTGCTCAAGGCCTGGAATGAGCTTGCTTCCAGAGGGCCACCTCGCGGGCCTGGGCCTGTTTGGCTTTGCCCGCGGAGGTGAAGGCCGCGAGGGCCTCGTCGACGAGCGCGAGCGCCTGGCCTCGTGATGACTTCGCGTCCCAGAGGGCCTGGGCCAGGGTGAACTGGAGCTCCGCCCTGCGCGTGGGGCTCCACCCCAGCGGCTGGATGATATCGAGCGCGCGCTGTGCGGCGACGCGGGCGCGCTCGGGCTGCTTCAACTCCAGCCAGGTGCGAGCCAGCTCGACGAGCGACGTGACGAGGCGGGGCTGACGCGGGCCACCGTCCGCCTCCTTTCTCGCGAGCACCTCCTCCAACTCCGCCAGGGCTTCACGCGGCCGGCCCGTCTTGCGCAGCACGGCCGCGCGCTCCTCCCGCGTGCGCAACGTGGAGGAGTCCTTCGCCCCGAGCAGCCGCGCCTGGAGGGCCAGCGTCCGGTCATACCCCTTCAGCGCCGCGGCGAAGTGGCCCTGACGGTTCTCGAGCGAGGCCAGGGCCAGCAGGGACTGGGCGTACTCCGCATGCTCCTCGCCGAAGGCGTGGGCCGTCAGCGCCAGGGCCTTCTCGTGGTGCACCCGGGCTGAATCGAAGCGCTCGAGTTGCTCGTGCAGGCGGCCCAGGTCGTTGTGGAGGCGGATGGTGTCCAGGTGCGTTTCGCCGAGCGTGGCTTCGCGAAGCGCGAGGGCTTGCTCGTAGAAGGCGATCGCGGCCTCGGGGCCCTCCACCCAGCGGCGTGCGTCTCCCAGGAGGATGAGGGTGTTGGCGACCAGGGGGTGTCCTGCTCCCAGCTCGCGTCGCTGGATGGCGAGCGCCCGCTCGTAGAGCGAGACGGCATCGAGCGGGCTCCCCTGCCGCGTGCGCACGAGGGCGAGGTTGGTGAGGACCTTGGCCGTGTCGAGGTGCTCGGGCCCGAGGGTTCGCTCGCGCAAGGCAAGGGCGCGCTGGTAGTGCTCCAGGGACTGGGGGAGCTGGCCTTCGCCGAAGTACACCAGGCCCAGGTTGTTCTCCAGCCGGGCCGCGCTCTCGTCCGCCGAGCCCACGCGCTCCATCAGCGCCCGCGCCTGGGCGGCGTGCTCCAGCCCGCGCTTCATGTCCTCCAACTCGTAGCCGATGACGAAGACCAGGTCGGTGGTCGCGCGCAGGGCCAGCACGTCATGACGTCCGGCGAGCGCGGCCCGCACGGCCTCGGTCCAGGAGCGCTCGGCCTCTTCGTTCCGGGCGAGCCGATGCTCCAGCCAGCCCGCGACATGGAGCACCTCCGCCTCCAGTGGGCGGTAGCCGAGCGCGCGGGCCTCCTCCAGCGCCGCCGTGGCCTCCGTTTTCCCCTGCGCGTATCGCCCCGTCTCCAGCAGCACCTGGGCGCGCGACAGCCGCAGCCGCGCCTGCTCCATCCGGGCGCGCACGGCGGGGTCCTGGGGTTCGGGCGCGAGGGAGAGGATGGACTCCACGCGTGAGCAGTCGGAGACCGAGGGGAGGCGCAGGGAGGCCTCGGCGGCTTTCTGCACCAGGGCCGAATCGGCGCGCTCCAATGTGTCAGCGAGCACGTCAAGGGATTGGCGCCGGGATTCCAGGCAGGCCATGCGCAGCGCGAGCACGTTCTCCGGTTGCTCGTGGCGCACGTGGGTGGCCTCGCACGTCTCGGTGTAGCCCGCCTCCCAGGCCCGCGCGTAGTCGGAGAGGTGTCGGGATACCGCGTCCATGGTGGACCCCGCCAGGGAAGCGCCAGTGGAGAGCATGGCGGCGCGCACCCTGGCCTCGCGGGGGGCGCTCCACACCGGAGCGAGGCGCGCGGCGGCACCGGTGCAGGGCGCGGGCTCGGCGCGCAGCCATGGCAGGAGGGCGAGGGCGGACACCCCGGCGACAGCGCACCCGGTGGCGAGCAGCCGCGCGCGCCGGCGGGCCGGGTCCTTCCCGAGGTCCTCCAGGAGCGCGGTCATGGAGGCGTAGCGGTCCGCGGGCTTGATGCCGAGGCCGCGCAGCACCACGCGACGCACCCAGGTGGGCACGTCCGTGTCGTGCGCGGGGGCCTGGAGGTGCTCGAAGTCAGGAGGCTGGCCCCTGGCGAAGGGGCGGATGCGGAAGAGGGCTTCGTACAAGGCGACGCAGAAGCTGAACTGGTCCCCCCGGGCATCCATGGGCTCGCCGCTCCATTGCTCGGGCGGCATGTAGGCCGGGGTTCCCACCAGGGAGCCCGTGCGCGTCAGGGGCGCGGCGTCGTCATCGGGCACGTTCGCGCGCGGAGGCGTGGCCAGGGCGGGGGTGGTGTCCTGGAGGCGCGCGAGTCCGAAGTCCGTCACACGTGCGCGGCCCTCGCCATCGACGAGCACGTTGTCGGGCTTGAAGTCGCGGTGGATGAGCTGCGCGGCATGCGCGGCCGCGAGTCCCTGGCCCGCCTGCTTGAACAGGTGCAGCACCTCTCGCCACGAGCGAGGGCTGGCCTTGAGCCACTGGCGCAGGGTGGGGCCCTCGACGAACTCCATGGCCATGAAGAGTCGGCCGTCCACGGTGCCTACGTCGAAGACGGTGATGACGTGGGGATGGGAGAGTCGGGCCACGGCCTGGGCCTCGCGGAGCAGGCGCTGCTCCAGCTCCCTGGCGCCGGCGCCGTCGAGCGCGCGCACCAACTTGAGGGCGACCCTGCGGTCCAGCCGAGGGTCATACGCGCTCAGCACCACCCCCATGCCTCCGGCGCCCACGCGGTCCAGGACCACGTAGCGGCCCAACTGGGTGCCTCGCCCGGGTGAGGACGAAGGGGCGGTCGCCGGCTTGTCGGTGCCGGGTTTGGCTCCGGGCGCGTCCATCAGCGTGGTGCGCGCGGCGCCCCGAGCCGCCTCACCCACCAGCGCGAGGCACGCCGAGCAACGGTCCACGTGGGCCTCCACGGCCTGGGACTGGGACGGTTCCAGGGCCCGCTCGCAGTACGCCAGGAGGGTGTTTTCGTCGGGGCAGTCCATGGCCTCACTCAGCGCAGCAGGTGCCTCACGCTCAAGTCCAGTCCGCTCAGGAGCGTGCGGGCCAGACTTTCCAGCTCGGATGCGTCGACCTTCAGTCGTCGTCGCAGCTCCGCGTGGGTGCGCTCGGTGAGCGTGTCCCTGGCGGCCTTGAGCCATCGCGTCATGGTGGCGCGACTCACGCCATGCACCCGGCCAATGTCCTCCACGCCCACGTTCTCCACGAGGTGCAGCCGGAGGAAGGCGCGCTCGCGAAGCTCCATCGAAGCGAGCGCGGAGGCGATGGACGCTTCGATGTCCGCGTGGTGGCGGTGCTTCAGGGCGGCGAAGGAGGCGTCCTGGACAGGTAGCAGCGCTTCCTCCAGGGCGATGGGGCGGGCGGCGCGCTCACGCAGCTCCGTGAGCGCGAGCCGAAGGGCCACGGTGCGGACCCAGGTCTCCAGGGGGCCGCGACCGTCGTATTCGGCAAGACGGGGTGGGGCATCCTCGCGGGGCAGCAGCAGGCGTTCGCGCAGCCGTTGCATGGCTTCGTCCACCACGTCGGGGGCCATGTTCCTTCGAGCCAGGGGCTGGCGCGCGGCGGGGAGGAGGCGACGCTCGAAGAGCGCGAGCGCCGCCGGAAGGCCCCGTGCGCAAGCACAGGCGAGGTACAGGTCCTCCACGTGGCGGACCGGGTCCGTCCCGCCGCGTGCGCTCAGGTGCGCGAGGAAGACGCCGCGTTCGAGCACCACGCCGGGCCAGGCGGCGCGGGCCCTGAGGTACGCGTCCTCATCGGGGCGGGGTGGGTCCATGCGGTTGGGAGTGTACAACGCTGGCTCCTGTTCCAGCCCGAGGGCGCGCCGGGGCCGAGTGCTCGTACCGCGCCGAGTCATTCCCGCGGCGGGTGGATGGCGGTGGCGAAGCCTCCGGCGTGGTGCTCGGCGAGGAAGCGGGAGAGCTGGTCCGGGGTGAGTTCGCGGCAGGTGCTGGACGGGTCGTGGACGATGAAGTTGCCCTCGGGCGTCATGCCCGTCACGGCAATCCAGTGGCCTCCGGAGAAGGTGCCGGAGGCGTTGGGCGGCTGCTCGTTGGCGAGCATCACGCTGCTCTCACCGTTGACGGCGACGAGGTTGCCCGCTTCGAGCTGTTGCTGAATCCAGGCCGTATCGGAGCCGGCGTGGGTCTCCGATGTGAGTCCCTGGTTCGCGGCCATCTGCTCGATGCCGACGTAACCGGTGCCTTCGGCGCCCATGCCGATGGAGTTGGCGAGCTGGTTGATGAAGGCGCCATCGGACAGGCCCTCGCCGAGCCCATAGCCCTTGAGAATCATCGCCAGCGTCGTGGGGCCGCAGTTGGAGAAGCGGTTCCAGTCGTCCTCGGTGCCCTCGGAGGAGATCTGATTGATGTACGGCACGGGGTAGCGCTCACCCGGCGCGGAGGGGGTGGAGGGCGTTGAGCCCGGCGTCGGCGTGGCGCCCGGCGTCGGAGCGGAATCCTGGGT
>NZ_JABUMQ010000438.1:0-7669 GCF_013336645.1 Myxococcus sp. CA039A
CCGCCGCCCCCGTGGTGGCCCCGCAGATCGCCGCCCCCGCCAAGGAGGGTGAGCAGGTGGTGGCCGCGGCCGTGTCGGTGACGCCGGTGGCCGAGGCCGCTCGCGAGGACCGGACTCCTCGCCGCGTCATCCGCGAGCTGAGCGAGGCGGACCGCGAGAAGATGGACCGGCTGGAGCAGGCGGCGAACAAGGACCGCAACCGCGCCGTGGACCTGGAGAAGGAAGTGCGCCGCATCAAGGGCCGCAACGAGACGCAGCAGCGCGTCTACGCCGCGACCAAGGGCGACCTGGACTTGATGAAGGACAAGTACAAGGCGCTGGAGAAGCGGCTGAACCGCACGCTGCTCGAGCGCGACCTCATGCGCCGCGCCATCAAGGACCTGGAGAAGAAGACGGGCATCCTGGCCGACCGCACCGAGCTGACCCCGGAGGAGATGGCCGCCAGCGACCAGCGCACCGAGGAGACCTCCCGCGTGCGCGCCGAATCGGAGGCCCAGTCCGCCGCGCAGCAGGCGCCCGCCGAGGCTCCCGCCGCCACCACCGAGGCGGAGCCGAAGCCCGCGCAGCAGGCCTGACAGGCCGCCTCACCGCTTCGAGCCGAGGGGCTCGGTCTTCCGGAATCACTTCCGGAGGCCGGGCCCTTCGTCGTTCCAGACCCCGCTCACTCGCCGCAGCCGTCGGTGCCAGGCACGTCCGGACCGACTGACCGCAGGCTCAGGCCCGTCTGGAGCTTCTCCATCAGTCGCTTCAGCTCCGACAGCTCGGGCTCCGGAAGGTACTCCCCCAGCTCGCCGTCCAGCTCCCGAAGCGCATCGAGCAGGTGGGACAGCTCGCGCTCTCCCTGGGCGGTCAATTCCAGCCGGAAGCAGCGCCGGTCCTCCCCGGCCTGCCGCAGCACCAGCCCATCCTCTTCCAGCCGATCCACCAGCCGGCTCGCCGCGGGCGCGTCCACCATCAGCCGCTCGGCGAGCGTGGACTGCCTTCGCATGCCCTCGGAAATGGCCTTCAGCGCCAGCAGTTGATTGAACGGCCGCGTCGTCCGCGCCCCGAGCTTCTCGGTGAGGTGGCGGCGAATGCTGCGACGCAACGAGGCGAGGTGCTCCGCGAAAGTCATTCCTCTGAAGAAATAGTTGTCGCCTACAATGGTTGTCAATTACATCTGCCTGACGCAATTCGTCGGATGGGGGGAGTCGAGTCGCACCTGCAGTCACCCTTACCTACCCGATTGGTATGTCCGCCCCCACCGCTCTCCTCTTGGCGTTCGTCGCTGCCTCGACGCCGGCCGCGCCGAGTACTCCTGTTCCTCCCCCTGTCCCCTTTCAGCCGAAGGTGGAGGACCCGATGTTGGCTCCGGTCCCCGCCGCGCCTCAGCAGGTGAGCACCTGGGAGCAGGCGCTGACGCTCGTGCGGGAGCGCTCGACGAATCTGAGGGCCGCGGAAGCCGGCGTCCAACGCGCCGAGGGGCGCTGGCGTCAGGCCCTGGCGTCGCTCTTGCCCAACGCACGCGCGTCGGCGAGTGCCGCCCATGACCTCCTCAACCCGGACACCGCGGTGGGCGTGTTTCCCACGCCCGCGCTGGACGGGCGCACGCCCACCTCGCCGATTGTCGGAACCCTCTCCGCGTCCCTGAGCCAGTCGCTGGTGGACGTGGGCGCGTGGCGAGGCCTGTCGTCGGCATCCGCCTCCGAGCGCGGCGCGGTGGCCAGCCTTCAAGATTTGCGTCGCCGCCTCACGCTGGGGCTTGCCCGCACGCTGGTCGCCACCGTGGCGGCCGAGCGGGCCGCGGAGATCAACCGCGTGGGTCTGCTCCAGGCGCTGGAGCGCTCCGCCTTGACGACGCGCTCGTTCGACCTGGGCGCGAGCAACCAGCTCGACGTGGTGCGGGTGAACCAGGATGTGGCGCTGGCGCGCGGCGCGCTCGTCTCCGGTGACGAGCAGCTTCGCCGGGCGCGCGAGGCGCTCGGCATCGCCCTGGGCTTTGGCAACGCGGTGGGCGTGGACACGTCCTTCAACCTGGGCGGACTGATGGAGGACACGCGCAAGGCGTGCACTCCGCTGGAGGACCTGGACACCCGCCCGGACCTGGCGGCCGCCCGCGCGCAGGTGGATGCATCGCGCGACAGCCGGCGGCAGGCGTCCGCGGGCTACCTGCCGACGCTCGGCCTGACGAGCAACCTGCAAGCGGTGACGACGGACCCGAGCTTCGGGCGCTTCTCTTCATGGAGCATCGCCGCGGTGCTGTCCGTCCCCCTGTGGGAAGGCGGCCTGCGCGGTGGACTGGTGAAGGAGCGCGAGGGAATCGAACGTCAAGCGGCGGAGACGCTGGAGGGCAGCCGCCGCGACGTGTCCGTCGAGGTGACGCAGGCCCGACGCAGCATCGAGGTGGCACAGGCGCTGGTGAAGACGGCGTCCGAGTCGCGAGAGCTCGCGGACCGGACGGACCGGCTCACGCGCCGTTCCTTTGAAGTGGGCCGCGGCAGCAGCTTGGAGCTGGTGCAGAGCGGAGCGGCCTTGCGCCAGGCGGAGCTGACGCTGGCGCTGCGTGAATTCGAGCTTGTCCAGGCGCGCCTGGACGCATTCTTGACGGAGGCCCGGTGCGATTGGTGATGCGGGTGCGCCCCCTGAAGGCGCTGAAGATGACGTTGTGGAGTTCCGCCCTGCTGATGGCGGCGGGGTGCTCGGGCAAGGCGGCACCTCCGGCCGCGCCACCTCCTCGCGAGGTGCAGGTGTTGACGCTGGCGCCCAGCGAGGTGCGGGACACCGGGGAGTACCTGGGCTCGCTCCTGTCGCGGCAGAACATCACCGTGCTGCCTCAGGTCGCGGGCTACGTGCGCCGCATCCACGTGAAGCCCGGTCAGAAGGTGGAGGCCGGGGCTCCGATTCTGGAGGTCGACTCGCGCACGGAGACGGCCGCGCTCGACAGCGCCCAGGCGCAGCAGAGCTCCGCGCACGTCAGCCGGGAGCTGGCGCGCACCACCCTGGCGCGCACGGAGGCGCTCTACAAGGAAGGCCTCGCCAGCGCTCAGGAGCTGGAGCAGGGCCGCGCCCAGGTGGAGGCCGCCGAGGCCGCCTCGCGCTCCGCCGCGGCCCAGGTGGCCCAGCGCCAGGTGCAGTTGCAGTTCCACGCCGTGCGCGCGCCCTTCGCGGGAACCGTGGGCGACGTGCTGGTGCGCATGGGTGACTTCGTGGGCGCGACGACGCCGCTGACGACGATTGCCCAGGCGGATGTCCTGGAGGTCAGCGTGGCGCTGCCGTCCGAGCGGGCGCGCGCGCTCAAGCCGGACACGGCGCTGGAGGTCCTGGACTCGCAGGGCAAGGTGCTGCTCACCAGCCCCCTGTTCTTCGTCGCGCCGCAGGCGGACCCGCGCACGCAGCTGGTGGAGGTGAAGGCGGCCTTCCAGAACACCGTGGGCCTGCGCCCCAGCGAGCTGGTGCGCTCGCGCATCGTCTACGCGAAGCGGGACGCGCTGCAGATTCCCGCGCTCGCGGTGGTGCGCCTGAGTGGTCAGCCCTTCGCCATGGTGGTGCAGGACAAGGAAGGCAAGACGGTGGTGGAGCGCCGCCCCATCGTCCTCGGGACGCTGGGCGACCTGTCCTACGTCATCGAAGGCGGGCTGAAGCAGGGCGACCGGGTGGCGGTGTCCTCGCTGCAGGCGCTGCGCGACGGCATGGCCGTGAAGGTGAAGTCCCCCGACGCCGCTCCGGCCGCCGGGGCCGGTGCCGCCACGGCGGGCAGCCGCTGAGCAGGGGATGGACCGGGCCTCGCCAGTCGCATCGCGAGGCTCGGCTACCGCCATGAGAATGAGGGCCTGAACGCCGTGTTCGTCGACTTCTTCATCCGCAGACCCGTCTTCGCCATCGTCTGCTCCATCTTGCTGACGCTGGTGGGGGCCATTGCCATCCCCACACTGCCCATCTCCCAGTACCCGGACCTGGCACCGCCGCAGGTGACGGTGACGGCCAACTACGTGGGCGCCAGCGCCGAGGTGGTGGAGAGCGCCGTCACCATTCCCATCGAGCAGGAGCTCAATGGCGTGGAGGGCATGCGCTACATCACCTCCACCAGCAGCAATGACGGCACCAGCCAGATTACCGTCACCTTCGAGCCCACGCGCGACATCGAGGTCGCCGCCGTCGACGTGCAGAACCGCGTCAGCCGCTCCGCCGCGCGTCTGCCCTCTCAGGTGAACCAGACGGGCATCGTCGTCAACAAGGCCTCCAGCCAGATGCTGCTGACGGTGGGTCTGTCCAGCCCGGACAACCGCTACGACGCGAAGTTCCTCAGCAACTACGCCGACGTGAATCTCAAGGACGCCATCAAGCGCGTGCGCGGCGTCGGCGAGGTCCGCATCTTCGGCGAGCGCAAGTTCTCCATGCGCCTGTGGTTGGACCCCACGGAGCTGGCGCGCCGCAAGCTCACGCCCCAGGACGTGACGCGCGCGCTCCAGGAGCAGAACCTCCAGGTGGCCGCGGGACAGGTGGGCCAGCCACCCTCCAGTGAAGAGCAGCCCTACCAGCTCGCGGTCCGCGCGCGCGGCCGTCTGGTGGACCCGGAGGAGTTCGGCGACATCGTCCTCATGCGCGACGCGAGCGGCAAGAGCGTGCGCGTGAAGGACGTGGGCCGGGTGGAGCTGGGCGCGGAGAGCTACGGCACGCTGTTGCGCTTCAACGGGAAGACGGGCGTGGGTCTGGCCATCTTCCAGTTGCCCACCGCCAACGCGCTCGACGTGCGCGACGGCGTCTTCAAGGAGCTGGAGCGCCTGTCCGCGCAGTTCCCCCCGGGCATGACGTTCCAGACGGGCACGGACACCACGCTCGCGGTGCGCGCCTCCATCCACGAGGTACTCCAGACGCTGGTGGAAGCCATCGCCCTGGTCATCCTGGTCATCTTCCTGTTCCTGCACGGCTGGCGCAGCGTGTTGATTACGGCCTTCACCCTGCCCGTCTCCCTGGTGGGCACCTTCGCCTTCGTCCAGTTGATGGGCTTCTCCATCAACACCCTCACCCTCTTCGGCCTCACACTGGCCACGGGCCTCGTCGTCGACGACGCCATCGTCGTCATCGAGAACATCGAACGGTTGATGGTGGAGCGGCACCTGACAGCGCGACAGGCCGCGCGCGAGGGCATGAAGGAAGTGGCCGGCGCCGTCATCGCCATCTCCGTCGTGCTGGTGGCGGTGTTCGTCCCGGTGGCCCTCTTCCCAGGAACGACGGGCGCCATCTATCGCCAGTTCGCGCTGACCATCGCCGCGTCGGTGGCGCTGTCCACGTTCTGCGCGCTGACGCTCACCCCGGCGCTGAGCGCTCGGATGCTCAAGCACCACGTGGGTGAGAAGTGGGTGTTCTTCCGCTGGGTGGACAAGGTGCTGGACGCGACGCGCGCCTGGTACGGCCGGGGCCTGCGGGCGCTGCTCAAGCACCCGCTCATCGTCTTGGTTGCGTTCCTGGCCTGCATCGGCGCCACGGTGGTGCTGTTCCGGGTGACGCCCACGGCCTTCATCCCCGACGAGGACCAGGGCTACGTCATCATCTCCATCCAGGGCCCGGAGGGCATGTCGCTGGCCCAGTCGGAGAAGGTGCTGGCCCAGGTGGAGGAGGTGCTCAAGCAGCAGCCGGAGGTGCGCGCCATGTTCGCCATCGGCGGCTTCTCCTTCCAGGGCACCGGCCCCAACCTGGCGACGGTGTTCTCCAGCCTCATCCCGTGGGAGGAGCGTCCGGGGAAGAACCAGTCCGTCGCGGGGCTGGTGGAGCGGCTGCGTGGGCCGCTGAGCCGCATCGGTGGCGCGCGTGTCATCCCCTTCCAGCCCCCGGCCATCCGCGGCGTGGGCAGCGTGGGCGGCTTCCAGTACATCGTCGAGGACACGGCGGGCTCGCGCACGCTGGATGAGCTGGCGACGGCCACGCAGGAGCTGGTGGCGAAGGGCAACGCGGACGGACGGCTGCGCGGCGTGCTCACGGCGTTCAACGCGGACACCCCGCTGCTGGACGTGGAAGTGGACCGGCAGAAGGCCAAGGCGCTCGGCATCCCCATCGAGCAGATCTTCGGGACGATGCAGGTCTACATGGGCAGCCAGTACGTCAACGACTTCAACTACGCGAACCGGACGTACCGCGTCTACGTGCAGGCCGAGCAGCAGTACCGCGACAGCCCGCAGGACATCGGCGCGTTCTACGTGCGCAGCGACAACGGGGAGATGATTCCGCTCGAGTCGCTGGTGAAGGTGACGCCCACGGTGTCCGCGCAGGTCATCCGCCACTACAACCTGTTCCGCTCGGCGGAGGTCAACGGGGCGGCGGCTCCGGGCGTCTCCTCCGGTCAGGCCATCGAGGCGATGGAGACGCTCGCGGCGGAGACGCTGCCGCAGGGCATGAGCGCGGAGTGGACGGGCATCAGCCTGGAGCAGAAGGAGAGCGGTGGTCAGACGCTCATCATCTTCGGCCTGGGGCTCCTGTTCGTGTTCCTGGTGCTGGCGGCGCAGTACGAGAGCTTCAGCCTGCCGTTCGTCATCATCCTCTCGGTGCCCCTGGCCATCATGGGCGCGCTGGCGCTGCAGCTCATGCGCGGGTACGCCAACGACGTGTTCTGTCAGGTGGGTCTGGTGATGCTGGTGGGTCTTGCCAGCAAGAACGCCATCCTCATCGTGGAGTTCGCCGAGCAGTTGAGGGAGAGCGGCAAGGACGCGCTGGAGGCGGTGGTGATGGCCGCCGAGGTCCGCCTGCGGCCCATCCTGATGACCTCCATCGCGTTCCTCCTGGGCGTGGTGCCGCTGATGACGGCGCAGGGCGCGGGCGCGGCGGCACGCAACTCGCTGGGCACGACGGTGTTCGGCGGAATGCTGGTGTCCACCATCGTCAACCTCATCTTCATCCCGGGCCTCTACGTGCTGATGCAGAAGGTGCGCGGCGAGTCCCGGCGGGAAGCGGCGGACGACGAACTCCCGGCGGCGGCTCCCGCGCCGTGAGCCCGTGAAGGACACCGCTGGCGGACGCGGGAGCCACTGGCTCCCATGTCCCGGCGGTGCGGCCGCCCACGCTCCAGAAGGTCAGGAGCGGCGGGCGGCTTCGATGAGCTCCGCGAGCAGCGTGCGGTGACAGACGGGCTCCAGGATGCAGTCCTTGGAGCAGAGGAGCGTCACCGTCTCTCCCCGGTCCACCCTCGCGGCCAGCTCTGCGATGATTTCCCGCTGTGACTGCATTTCCTGGATGTACCGCTCTCGGTAGGCATCGAGGGTTATCGGCGTCTGGCCCTTGCCGTAGAAGGCCTCGAAGAGGTCGGGGCTGGGCGCCAGCTCGCGGCGCCACTCGTCCCAGGTCTCCTTGGCTTTGGGGAGGCCGCGCGGCCTGTAGCGACAGACGAGGAGACGCAAGCCATCATCGGGCTCTCCTGGAACACACCAACGACGGGTCTTGATGGGCATCGAGGGGCAACCCGGTGCCGAGGGCACCGTATTCCGGAAGGGTTCACCCGACTTCTTACCGGACCTGCGTGGATCACTCGCGGTGGCTTCGTCGCAAGTCCTTGGAAACGCTTGGATCGAGCGAGGCGAAGGATGCGGCACGCGCCCTGCTATGTGATGCCGCATCGAAGCGCGGCGGTACGGCGCAGGGGTTGGGCAGCAAGGGCGGCGGGTTGGACGGGGCGGTACGCAGGACGGGCGGCGGGTTGGAC
>NZ_JABUMQ010000439.1:0-7649 GCF_013336645.1 Myxococcus sp. CA039A
CGCGGGCTCGGCGGCGCGGGAGGCTCGGAAGCCTCGGGCGGCGCGGGGACGGCGGCGTTCGCGACGCCCGGCCTGGACACGTCGGAGGTGGGGGCCTGGCCCAGCACCAGCGACGTCAGGGGCGCGGCCACCGCGAGGCTGCTCACGAGCGTCAGCACCGACGCCCCCGCGACCCAGCGGGAGGAGCAGCGCGGCGCGGGCGGAGAGACCAGGCGGCGCACGCGCTCGGGCAGCGAGCCGCCCAGCGCGGACATCGCGTGGCTCGGCTCCGACGAGGGCAGCACCCGCAGGGACTCCAGCGCCGTGAGGGCCCGAGCGTAGGAGACGGAGTTGCCGCTGGCGCTCACCGCCACGTCGTCGCAGCAGTGCTCGCGCTCCACGCGGATGACGTTGGACATCCACCGCACGGCCGGGTGGTAGAAGAAGAGCGTCTCCACCACCACCTGCGCCAGGTTCACCGCGAAGTCATGCCGGCGGATGTGGGCCAGCTCGTGCGCCAGCACCATCTCCAACTGACGGGTGGGCAGGCCGGAGAGAGCGGACACCGGCAGCAGCACCACCGGAGACAGCCAGCCCACCGTCGAGGGCACGTCCACCTCGGTCGTCTGGAGCAGCCGCACCGCGCGAGAAAGGCCCAGGCGACGCGACAGCGTGTCGAGCCGCTCCTGCCACTCGTGGGGCGCGGGCAGGGCACGGCGCGCGAGCCGGCGCAACTGCACCCACTCCGCCGTCAGCCGTCCGGAGCTCAGGCCCACGCCCGCCACCCACGCGAGCACCACCCAGCGCAACAGGTCCGCCAGTGACTCGCGCACCCGCTCCACCACCAGCGTCAGCAGGCCCGCGGGCTCCATGCGGGTCCAGTCGGAAGTCGCGGCCCGCGCGGGCTCGCGCTCGGAGACCCCGGTGTGAGCGGAGCGGTCCCACCGCGCCATGGCCCGGGTCCGCGCCGCGACGAGCGACTCCTGGCGGAGGTCCCGCGTGGACACGGCGTGCTCGGCCGCCCGCGTGGCGCGTGCTTGCGTCGCGTGCCGCCACCCCGTGGCCACTGGCAGCACCACGGTCAGCACCAGCGCGCCACACGCCAGCGCATACCGCGCGTTGGCCGCGCGCCGGCCCACCGTCATCAGCGCGACCGCCAACCCCAGCGCCACCAGCGTGCCCTGCCAGAGCGAGTGCACCAGCGCCCATCCCATCGACTCCATCACCAGGCTGCTCATTCGTCCGCTCCTTCCATGGAATCGAGCAACTGGCGCAACTGGGCCAGCTCCTCCGGGCTCGTCTTGCGCGAGGACAACGCCTGCATGGCCAGCCGGGCCGGAGAGCCGCCGAAGGCGCGCTCCACCAGGTCCGTCACCAGCTGCCGCTGCGTGCGCTGCTCCGTCGCATGGGCCCGGTACACGTGCGCGCGCTGGGACTCGTCGCGCGCCACCAGTCCCTTGTCCGTCATGATTTGCATCAGCTTCAGCACCGTCGTGTAGCCCGTGGCCTCCGCCGGCTCTCGCCGGTGAAGCGCCTCGTGCACCTCTCGCACCGTGCTGTCACCGCGCTCCCACAGCACCCTCAGGATGGCCAGCTCGCCATCCGTGGGGCGCGGCAGCTTCGACTCGCTCATGGCTTCCTCGCATCCAGCATCCACGAACTCATCATACGAATGGGTTCGTAGATGTCAACGAAGGTCTTCGTAGATGCTCCCCGTGACGTCGGATTCGCTCGGGAAGTGCGGGCCAGTCCTCAGCCTGGGAACGAGAGGCCTCACTTCCGTGCCTGCCTGCTCCCGGGATTTTCCCAGGAGGAGAAGTCATCGCCTTTTCGAGTCGGAAGCGTCGTTCCCACCGAGGGGAACGCGAGTTCCACGCAAGGGGCCCTCGCGTCGCGCCTGCTCGGCCTCCAGGGAGGTGGGTTCGTCGGCGTGGAGGCGACCTGACACGTCCCTCGCGTGGCACATCCGGTGAAAAAGGTCCCCCCGACACGAGTCATCCCGGCTCGAGAAGACGAAGCAGGACGGGGCAAGAAAATGAAGGCGTTGAGCGGTTGGATGGGTGCGGCGTGTGCCGCCGTGGTGGGGCTGGCGGGTGTGGCGGAAGCGCATGATTTGACGTGTTCGAAGCTGGTGAACGGGCAGTCCTCGGTGCAGGTCACGACGTATCCCTTCACGGCGAACTTCAGCTTCCAGGTCAACAACATCCACCCGACGTTGCCGTCCATCTTGTTGACGGCGGCGGACCCGCTGCTGGTGTTGGAGGGCTTCTCCTTCATCCCGCCGCCGCCGGTGGTGATTCCGGTGGGCCAGTCGGTGACGTCGAACTTCGCGCTGACGATCAACAGCTACGACGACTGCCGGACGCTGGCGCTGCTCGATGGGCTGGTGGACGACCACATCGACAACGTGTTCACCTCCGGGTTCGACCTGGGCTCCTCGCTGTGCACCGCGCGCATCACCTGCGTGCAGCCGCCGCCGGAAGTGTGCACCGCGACGCGGACGCTGGGCTTCTACAAGAGCCACATCTCCGCGGTGCAGCAGTGCCTGGCTGGCGGCCCCATTCCCCTGGGCAGCATCGGCATCGTCGCCACGCTGCCGGGCGCGGAGGGCCTCCTGTGGGGTGACCCGGCGAAGTATCCCATCACCGGCCTGCCGCGCAGCCAACTGGACCGCATCCGCTTCCTGGTCGCCCGTCAGATGCTGGTGGCCACCTGCAACCAGCGCCTGTTCGGCGGCCTCACCGTCCCGCCCAACCTGCTCGCGCTCGTGCTGACCGCGCTGGGCTCCGTCGACTGCACCACGCTCGAAACCCTCAACACGCAGTTGGACGCGTACAACAACTCCTGTGACGCCGGTGCGTTCCCCGGTGGCTTCGACCCGGGCCCCGCGACGCCCCAGGCCGCCCAGGCGCTCGCCGTCGACTTCACCATTCCCACGGGCCTCATCTGCATTCCCTGAGCCCCGTTCCACACACACCTTCCAGACATCGATTCACTCAAAAGCTTTCGAGGAGACACGTCATGAAGAAGTTCCTGCTGTCCACGCTGGGGGCCTCGGCCCTCGTGCTCGCCGCCTGCAGCGGTGATGACTCCGTCCCGTTCCCGGGCGACGACCCGGGTGTGGAGACGCCCGTGCCTGGTGGTGAAGACCCCGCTCCGGGTGGTCAGGACCCGGGCCCCGTTCCCGGCGGTGAAAACCCCGGCCCCACCCCCGGCGGCGGGCAGGGTCCCGGCACTCCCTCCACGCAGAGCTTCGAGCTGCGGGTGAGGGGCGAGGGCCTCGCGGACTACACCTCGCTGAAGGTGCCCGTCTCCGACGTGCTCATCACCACCGCCGAGGGCAAGCCCGTGCCGGTGCAGGTGATGTCGAACATGCTGGAGCTGGCGACGCCGGGCCACTCGCCGCTGGCCGCGCGCTTCACGGTGCCGCCGGGCGTCGACAAGGTCAAAATCACCGTGCACTTCAACGCGCTGGGTGACTTCGCCCGGAATGGCGCTCAGGCGTCGGAGCTGGACGCGCGGGTGGCGCCGGTGACGTTCGAGGCTCGCGTGAGGGACTTGTCCGTGCGTGGCCGCGCGGTGCTCGTGCTGGACATGGCGCGCTCCATGGTGGCGCTGCAGAAGTCCAACTCGACGCTGATGCTGCCCAACGGCTCGGTGAAGTACTAGCCGCGTCGGGCGGGTGAGCTCTTCCGGCGAGCCTCTTCAGGAGGCTCGCCGCTTCCCTTCGTCTACGGCTCGCCGCCCACTCGCGCCGAAGCGTCTTCCGGCTGCGTGCCCTGGCCTTCCTTGCCCTGCCAGAAGCGGCGCGGGTGGTCATCACCGCGCGTGCCGTTGGAGAGCTTGTCCACCCACGGGTAGCGCTTGGCCTCCTCGGCGGTGTAGCCCAGGTTGAAGACGGTGGGGCTCTTGGGCTTCTCACCGGCCTTCGAATAGAAGGTCCCGAAGAGGCGGTCCCAGAAGTAGTTGGTGATGCCGTAGTTGCCCTGCTCGTTGTGGTAGTGGTGAGACAGGTGCAGGCGCTTGATTTCTTTCAGGAAGCCCAGCTTCGGCGTGTAGTTCAGGTGCTGGATGCAGTGGCAGAACTCATAGAAACACGTAATCACCATCGCCCAGCCCAGCGCCGCCGCCGCTCCTGACCTCCCGCCGATGAGATAGCCGATGGGCGCGATGACGCCGCCCACCGTCGGCAGCACGTTGGCCAGCGCGCCGAAGAGCACGCGCAAGTCATTGGGGTCCTGGTGGTGGTCGAAGTGGATGCGCTTCCACGTCGCCGCGGTGAAGGGCGTCTTATAGAGGAAGCGGCTGTGCAGGATGTTCTTGTGGACCAGGTACCAGCCGAACGGGAACACCACGCTCGCGGCCAGCATGGCCAGCAGCATGCGCACCGGGTTGTCGAACCACTTCACCGCGTACACGAGGCTGACGATGCCCACGGTGATGTAGGCCAGGACCGCGTAGTACGTGAAGAACGAGTAGACGAGGTCGCCCAGCGTCATCCGGTCCAGGTTGTGCTTCCGGTGCTTCAGAAATGAAAAGGGTTCGCTGACCGCCACGGTATCCCTCGCAATTGGACGCTGCCCGCCCATGCGGCGTCGCTGTGAGTAGCAGGGGCCCGGCACCCTTGCGCCACAATCATCCGGCCTGCTTTTACGTTTTTCTGCGATGCAAGAGAAGCACCGCTGCTTGCCGGTCCGCCGGCTGGGTGCCTGCCCTCCCGCCTGGATGGGGGCCGAGTTGAGCGGCGGACTTCCCCGACAGGAGACCACGGCCCACTTTCGACGGAAGGGATCAGCGCGTGGAGGCTCCCATGGCGGAAAAGGCAGGGGAAGACAAGTCGCGAGGGAGCAGGGCCCGGGGGCAGGCAGCGGTGGCGCGGAGCGTGGAGCCGGCGGACCGAGGGACACTGGCCCTACGTCGGACCACCTCGGAGTACCGAGCCGCGGCGGAGGAGCAGGCGGCGCGGGTGCGCGAGGAAATCGAGGCGGCGCTCATCGTCGCGCGAGACACGCGAGAAGCCATCGAGCGGAGAATCGCCGACGAGCTGCACGCGCCCCCCGGCAGCTTCCGGGCGAAGACCCAGCGCAAGCAGCCGGCCCGCGTCGCCGTGCGCAAGACGCGGAGCAAGGCCAAGAAGAACTAGGGGCGCGGTGTCAGCTCCGCAGGCGCGTGGCCTCGGAGGTGGGACGCGGCGTGTCCTGCGCGTCCTCGGGGGCGGGAGGTTGGGTGGAGTCGTCACCCAGGCCCTTGAGTCGTCGCGCGAGCTGCGCGGCCTGCTCGCCCTTGGAGCCCAGCTCATGGCCCTGCACGCCGATGAAGGACACGCGGGCGCGCTCCAGCAGCGCCACCTGCGCGTGGAGCTGGGCGAACAGCCGCTCGCGCTTGCGGCTCAGGGCATCCAGGTGGTTGAGCTCCTCGCCCAGTGAGGACGCGGCGAGCTCCAACTGGCGCCGGGCGATGGTGTCCTGGATGGCGGCGGCGCGTGCTCGCAGCTCCTTCACCTGCGCGTCCACGTCATGGGCGACGACGGAGTCCAGCTGCGCGGTGAGCGCCGCGTGGGCCTCCGCGAGCGAGAAGCTCTCCGACGCCATCTTCTCCAGCACGCCCACCAGCTCCTGCCGCCCGGTGCTCGCGGGCATGCGCAGCACCGCCGTCTTGCACTGCTGGTACAGCCCGAGCGCGCGCGCGGCCAGCTCCCGCGCCTCGCCCTTGAGCGTGTCGCCGAGCGCCAGGCCCCGGGCCTCCACCGTGTCGGTGTGCAGCACCAGGTGCGAGGGCAGCGTGCCGATGCTCCAGAAGAGGGCCACGCAGGCGAAGCCGACCACCAGGGACACCAGGTTCATGTCGCCCAGGAAGCGGGCATCCAGCACCTGCTGCACGTACAGGCCCACCGGGGCGAGGATGCCGGCGGCGGCGGCGCTCGCGGCGACGGCGGTGGAGCTTCCCGCGGCGTCACGGCCGTTGCCGAGCCACGTCACCAGCGCCGCGGCGATGCAGGCCGCCAGGCTCTGGGGCAGCGGGTGGGGCGCGGAGAAGAGGAAGGGGAAGACGGGCAGCACGGTGAGCGCCGCGCGCAGGCCCAGCCCGTAGCCCTTCAGGGGCCTCGCGGCGGCGAGCGCGGCGGCCACCACCGCGAAGTAGCCCGGCTCCAGCGTCAGCCGGACGATGGGCGTGAAGGGCTCCCAGACGCGCAGCGCGAGCGCCGCGAAGATGCCCATGCAGGCTCCTCCCCCCAGCGCGCGAAAGGTGCGGGATTCAAACTCCTCGCGGTGGAGGAACTGCAGGGAGAGGGCCATGGGGGCTGCACCGTCCTGACTAATAGGCGTTGTTCTCGCCGAAGTTCTTCATCGTCTTCTTGTAGAGGTTCAGCGACTCGCGGCGAACGTCACCGTCATTCGACGCCCGCCCATAGGCTGCCTCTGTCTGGTCCAGCTCCGCAAGCTCCCCCGACAGCGCGGAGGGGGACGAGCCAAAAAGCTTCTTGGCGTTGCCCAGCAGACCGACGGCGGCCTTCCGGTTGCCCCGCTTCATCTCCTCCACGGCGGCGCGCATCTGCTGGGTACCCAACGCTCGCACCGCGTGCACGCGCACGTCCCGGTCCAGGTGGGCGCGCACCAGGGCGGCGTCCTCGGTGACCTGGGCGGTCAGGGGCAGCGTCGCCTCCGCCGTCGCGTCGCGGGCCACGTCCAGGTAGCGCACGGTGGCGTCGAGCAGCCGCATGGGCTCGGTGGAGGCCGTCGCTCTCAGCGTCAGCTTCACGACGACACGCACGGACTGCGCGCTGGCCAGGTCGTACAGCGGCACCTTCACGACGTTGCCCTCGCGGGTGGTGGGCAGGCCCATGACCTCCACGTCGCGAACGCCCGGGGGCAGGGTCAGCCGCAGCTCCACGCGGCGGGCGACGGTGCTGGTGGCCTGGTCCAGCTCTCGGGAGAAGACCTCCGCCAGCCGGGCGGAGTTGTCGATGAAGCCGGAGAACCCGCCGCCCTGCTCGGCCATGCCGCGCATGAGGCTGGCCTGGAAGTCCTCGCCCACGCCGAGCGCGCTGACGGTGATGCCCTCGTCGCGCAGGCTGCGCGTGAGGTTGAAGAGCTCCGGCTCCGTCACGAAGCCCGTCGTCGGCTGGCCGTCACTCAGCAGGATGGCGCGGCTGACGCGGTACTGGGCGAGGTGGCCGCGCAGCGCGGTGGCCGCATCGGAGAGTCCGCCGCTGATGTTGGTGGAGCCATCCGCGCGGATGGCGCTGATGGCGGCGAGCAGCTCCTCGCGGAAGGCGTCCGTGACGAGCCGGCTGGCGATGACCTTCGTGTCGGTGCCGTAGTGGATCAACGCCAGACGGTCCTCGGGGGTGAGGCGGCTCACCAACTCGGCGGCGGCGCGCTTGGCGTCCGTGAGCTTCTGCCCCTCCATGGAGCCGGAGCGGTCCACCACCAGGGCCATGTTCACCGGGACGCGGCGTCCGCTCTCGATGGGGCGGGCCTTGATTTCCATCCACGCGAAGGCCTCGCTGGCGCCCGGCTGGACATAGGCGCCGGACAGCTTTCCGGAGAGGGTGAGGGCGCCATCGGAGGGCTGGGCGACGATGAGCGGCAGCACGGCGGTGGCCGGCTGCTCATCCGGCTGGGCCACGGTGTGGCTGGTGTCGGTGACGGGCGGCGGAGGGGGAGGCG
>NZ_JABUMQ010000043.1:0-44942 GCF_013336645.1 Myxococcus sp. CA039A
GTCATGGCGCCACGTCGACAGGCCGACATTCTCGTGGTCGGTGGAATCAACACGGACTTCCTGGTCCAGGGGCCTCGGCTCCCGCGCGCGGGCGAGAACGTGGAGGGGCATCTCTTCCTGGAGAGCCTGGGTGGGAAGGGCGCCAATGCCGCCGTGGCCGCGGCCCGACTGGGTGCTCGCTCGACGCTGGTGGGCCGCGTGGGCATGGACGCCCGGGGGCTCGCCCTGCTGGAGCAACTCGAAGGTGAAGGAGTGGAGACCCGGGCCGTGTCACGCGACCCGGGCTTCAGCACGGGCGTCGTGCTGGAGATGGTGGATGAGAGCGGCCGCAGGCAGAGCCTCTCCGCCGAAGGGGCGAACCGGCGGCTCGCTGTCGCGGACGTGATTGCCGCCGAGGCCCGCATCACCAGCGCGGATGTCTTGCTCGTCCAACTGGAGGTTCCCTTGGACGCGGTCATCGCGGCGGTCCACATCGCTCGCGCCGCCGGCATGCATGTCGTCCTGGATCCAGCACCGCCCATCACCCTCCCGGAAGAGTTGCTGGAGGCGGTTCACATCATCCGCCTCAACGACGTGGAGGCAGAGGTGCTGACGGGGCTCGAGGTGGTGGACCGAGACTCCGCGCGTCGCGCCGCGGAGAACCTGTTGCGCCGGGGCGTGGGGACGGCCGTGGTGGCCGCCCCCGAGGGAAACCTGCTCCTGGGCACCGAGGGCGAACTCTGGCTGCCGAACCTGCCCGTGGATTGGGTGGACACCACGGGCGCGGGGGATGCGTTCTCCGCCGCCCTCTGTGTTGCCCTGGGAGAGCGACGCTCGCTCGCGGACGCGGCGCGCTTCGCTCACGCGACAGCGGCGCTGGCCACGATGCGGCTGGGGGCGTTGTCGGGGCTCCCCATCCGCGAGCAGGTGGATTCCTTCATGGCCCGCGTGGACTCGCTGGCGCTGTCCCCGGAGCCTGTCACCTGGTGACACGCGGACGCTTCGCTACGGACGGGCCCGGGTGCGCCGCATTCCGAGCACGATGATGGCGAACATGCCGCCATGCTCCACCAGCAGGAACAGTCGCTCCCCGAGCGAGAACCCTGGCATGAACGGCAGCGTCAGCACGAAGACCGCGATGCTGATGCCCGTCCAGATGCGCAACCCTCGCGAGGACAATCGCTCCAGCAGGGTGAGCAGGCCCCAGGCGCTGAAGCCCGCGATGAGCGATGCGAAGAAGACAGGGCCCAGCAACAAGGGCTCTCGTTCCACGGCGCCGGGACCCGTGGGCACGGTGATTCGCACGCCGAGCAGCCCGACGACGATGAGCCACTGGACGACCACGAAGCCGGTGGCGACCATCAGCACACGCAACCGCGAGAGGACAGACGACGACGTTCCCGCCCGTGAAGGCAGGCTCTGAGTGGGTTGAATCATGGGGGACCCTTGACGGCGTGGGTTCAGCGAAAGGACTCGGCGTGGTCCGCCAGGAACGCATCGAGCGTCCTCGGCTCCGTCCCGGTCAGGTCCTTGACGCCCGTGGCGAGCTGCGACGCCGCGCCCTTCGCGAAGGCCTCGAACATGCCTTTGAACGAGCCGAGCATGGCCTCCGGAAACCCTTGCGCGCGCATGTTCTCGATGACCTCGGAGACCGGACGGTCGACGTAGGCGACGGGCTTGCCGAGCCGCGCCGAGAGCTTCGCGGCGAACTCGTCGAACGTGAGCGCCTCCGGCCCCGTCAGCGAGTGCGCTCCGCTGTGAGGGGATGCGTGCGTGAGCTGCGCCACGGCGCTCCTCGCGATGTCGCCACTGTCGATGAACGCGATGCGACCCGTCCCGAACGCGCCGAAGAACCGCCCGCCGTTTCGGATGCTCTCCGCATTCCGGAGCAGGTTCTGCATGAAGTACGTGGGACGCAGCGCCGTCCAGCCCAGCCCGCTGGCTTCCAGGTACGCATCCGCCTCCCCATGCCATCGTCCGACGAGGAAGTCCGTCGTCGTGCTCGCGCCTCGCGTCGAGATGCGCACGACGTGCGAGACACCCGCCTGCTTCGCCGCGTCAATCACCGCGCGGTGCTGTCGCACCAGTCCTTCGCTCGGCGTGCCGTTCAGCAGGACCCGGTCCACGCCCTGGAGCGCGGCCCGGAGTGACTCGGGTGAATCGAAGTCGCCCACCACGAAGTCACCTCCCAACGACTCCCCCTTGCTCCTGTCCCGCACGAACGCCCGAAACGACGCGTCGCGCGCACGCAACTGCTGAATGACCTGACTGCCAATGGAGCCCGTGGCTCCCGTGACGAGGATTTTCATGCGGACCTTCTCTGGTTGGAGTGTGATTAATATCTAGTGACAGAAAAGTTTCTGTCAATGTAAGTTGTTCCCAGGTTCGTTGCAGGGCCCCGGGCCCGGCGGTAGGGTCCCCGGCGGATGTCGAGTGAACTGGGGTTGCGAGAGCGCAAGAAGCTGGAGACGCGGCGGCTGCTCGCGGAGGTGGCCACGCGGCTGTTCGCGGAGCGCGGCTTCGACGCGGTGACGGTGGCGGACATCGCGGCGGCGGCCAACGTGTCGGACAAGACGGTGTTCAACTACTTCCCGACGAAGGAAGACCTGGTCCTCAACGGCCGTGAGGAGCACGAGTCCGAGCTGCTCCGCGCGGTGCGGGATCGCTCCGTCGAGGAACCCGTGCTCGCGGTGGTCCGTCGGCACACGCTGGCCATCGCGGAGCGGCTGAACGCGCTTCCCGCCGAGCGGCGCGCCGCGTTCCGCAAGGTCATCCAGAGCACCCCGAGCGTGCACACCCGCATCCGCCAGATGTCGCTCCAGTCCGAGGAGCAGCTCGCGCAGATTCTCGCGGAGCAGACGGGGGCGTCGGCGGGAGACCCGACTCCGCGCGTGGTGGCGAGCATCATCGGGGTGCTGACGCGACTGGCCTACGGCGTCGTAAGCGGGCCCCCCGGCAAGCGCAAGGGCCACGCGGAGACAACCGAGAGCATCGTCAACGCCTTCGAACTCTGTGAGCAAGGGTTGGCGGCGTACGGAGTCCGCACCCGGCCCTGAGCCGGTCTCCTGGTGAAGGGGCGAGTCGCTATTTCTCGACCCCTCCAGGCGCCAGTTCGCCTCTCGTTGCCTACGTCCTGCTACTGGCCTGCGATCTCATACGGTCTCAGAGACACCACCGCGTTGCCGCGTGCGCCACCATGGTTGGTGTAGAAGTGGTTCTTCTCCACGGTGTAGTACGAATCAACGTAGTCGTCGTCGTTGCTGAACCATTCACTGGGCATGCGATCCACCAGTCCGCTGCCCAGGGCCACCAGGGCGGAGATCTCCGGATGGCCCAGGGCCGTCAGGATTTGACTCGCGATGGTGAACAGGTGGCTCACCAGCTCTTGATAGTTGGTGTTGTCGTCGTGCTCCATGAGGACGACGTTCGCGGCCGCCCAGCGGTAGCGGTCCCAGAAGATCAGGACCTGGTTGGGCGAGTAGGTCCGACCGTCTTTGTCCAGATAGGGCATGTCGACGATATCCAATTGCGGCTCGTCGCGGCTCGGGTCGACTCCATTGACGATGGCGTAGACCTCCGCGTCACCGGAGATCCAGGGCTCCTCGTCGTCGTTCAGGTAGATGCGATCGAGCATCGTCACCGGCGTGCTCGTCGCCGCCGCGCTGACGGGCTGGAGCGGCATGGGACGCTGGCCGAGAGCCACGAGGCGCTCGCGCATCAGCTTGATGCCGGCGGCCAGGTCTCTCCGAGAGTCGATGTCCACCACCAACACCGGCTGTTCGGGCATGCGGTGCACGTCAAGGTGGTGCACGCCGCCAAGGCGGTCGAAGGCCTCGATGAATCGCCACTGGGAGTCATTCCCATCCGGCTCGTATGCATAGAGGGGTTCAACGCCACGCTTCAGCGCCGGCAGCATGGAAGCACTCGCGAGACGAAGCTGCAGCAGGCTGTCGAGCTCGCGCTCCAGGCCCTTGCGCTGGCGGATGGTCAGGTCCGCTCGCCCCGCCACTGCAGTGACAGAGGAGGGGGCCGACACCGTGCTCAGCCATTGCTTCAAATCTACCGCCAGGTGCTCGCCACTCAAACGCGAGGCGAGGTCCCTTCGCAGCACCGAGTCCTGCTTCGCCAGCGTCAGCGCCAGCTCGCGTTTATCGGCGGCCAGCGACACGCTGATGCGTTCGCGCGACGCCGCTGAATTCAAGGCAGCGGCTTGAGCTTGGGAAGCTTCGCTCAGGCAGACGAGCAGCGCGACGACCATCCCTATCCGTTTCATTGGATTTTTCCGGTGGTTGAGTGGGGTGATGGGCCAGCGGCCGCATGCGCACGGCAAGTCTGTCCCAGACACAATTGAGCACGGCCCGCACTCCGAAGTCGAACGTCCTCTGGGCTTCGCCCGGTTCCGTTCTCTCTCGCACTTCGTCTGGACTTGTAGGTACAGACAGTGGTCAGCACACGACGACGCAGCAGGTCAAAGCTGGCATGGCCAGACATCTCCATCCCGGCTCATCCGCGTGCGGCGGCGTCGCGCAGGCGCTCGGCTTCGAGTGAGTCGTAGGCCTCGCGGACCCATCGCTCGGCCATCGTGCGGGAGGTGTTGGAGACAGTCCGGGCCTTGTCCTGGGTGTCATCTTCGAACGGCAGCACGGGGTTCTTCGCGTCGCGCGCGGCGGCGGCGGCCAACAGCCCTGCCTCGATGGGTGTCGGCTCCAGACCGAAGAGGTCCACGAGCTGGGACACCGCGCTGTCCTGGAGCTGGCGGTAGTTCAACAGCCGCGCGGGCCCCTTCCGTTCTCGATAGGCCCGCAGCCCCGCATCGCAGAGTCGCGCGAGCACCCGGGCCCCGTATTCCTCCAGCGACAGCTCCGCGAGCTGCCCCGACTCCAGGCCAACTCTCGCGGGCTCCAGGACTCCCGGCAGCATGTGCGCGCCCCGGTGCTTCTGGTGCGAGGCCATGACCTCCACCGGGTCCCGATAGAGGAACAGCCACGGCACGCCGGGAAACGCACTCTGGAGCAACGGCAACTCCAGCACGTGCCACGCGTCCAGCTTGAGGAAGACACCGTCCTCCTCGGGATGCCGCCGCTGACCGAGCGCGGCGACCACGGCGCGCAGCCACTCGATGCGTTGCTCGTCGGTGACGTGTCGAAGACGCAGATGCAGGCGCAGGACGACATCCACGGGACTCGCCTCGGACAGCACGATGTGACGAGGCAGTGAGGCCAGGAGCTGCGCGAGCAACGTCGAGCCGCAACGGGACATGTGGAAGACGAGCCCCTTGACGGGCAACCCCGGCCGCGCGGCTTGTCGCGCCACCAGCGTCTCCAGTGAAGTCTGATGCCGGAAGAGCAAGGCGAACGGATGGCGAAGCCTGCGCTCCAGTGTCTCGTCGAAGAACGGGTCTGTGAAGCGCCTGTCGCCCAGGTGGCACCAGTCGATGCGAGGCACCTCCCCATCCACATGGATGCGCGCGGGAATCCAACCGTCCAGTCGCGCGTCGTCCGGTGCGAGGCTCATACCCAATCTCCGAGCCAGCTCCGGCGCGCGTCCCTCATCAGGTCGCGAAGCTCCTCCGCGGTGAAGTGACAGCCGTGCTCCGCGCCCAGTCGTGTCGCCAGGGCGAGGAAGGCCGGCACATCCATCCGCGCTCGCAGTGCCTCCTGGAGTGAGACGTCCTCCAGGACGCGCTGGCGGAAGCGCTCGAAGTCCTCAAGCGACACGGACGCCGCCCTCGCCACCAGGTGCCATGGCCCGAGCGAAGACCTCGCGGAGCCAGTCATCCACCACGCAGTCGAGCACCAGGTGCACGCGGTCCGTGTCCCCGAAGTTGTCCACGCGGTGGGGGAGGTTGAAGTTCAGGTACCAGCACTCGCCGGGCCGCAGGTCCACGCGCTGGCCCGCGAGCACGAAGGCCACGTCGGGATGCGTGACGATGGGGATGTGCAGCCGCACCTCGCCATCCTCGAAGCCCAGGTTGTAGTCCGTGTGCTCACGGATGTGCGCCCGTGCGGCGAGCTTCAACAGTCGCGCGGAGCCGATGGGACACTGAAACGCCGCGAGCGCCTCGCGAAAGGCCGGGCAGCGCGCGAGCAGCGGCGTGTCCTCGTAACTCTGTCGCGCGGTGGGGTCGGGGTACAGCCGTCCCTCCATTCCGCCCACGGAACGCAGGGGCACGCCGCTCCAGTCGCCCTCGTAGTACCGGGTATTGAAGTGCGGCACCCAGGTCTCCGCTGGCAAACGTGCCAGCTCCTCCTGGAGCCGCACCGCATCGAAGGCGAGGGGCAGTCGGAGTCGGTCGGGCACAGGTGAAGGAGCCATGAGACCCGGTTCTACACCGTTCCCCTGTCCGTCAGCCCGTGCGGGTCCGGGCGCGGTGGTCGGCCTTGGCGCGGGAAAGGGCCGCATGCGCTCGGGCGAGCGTCTCCCGGGGGTCTTCTTCACCCTCGACGGCCACGGCCGCGCCATGGAACTCGAAGGACTCCAGCTCCTCGTGGAGCTGTGCGCGCAGGGCTTCCGTGGCCCGGGCATCCTGACCCGGCAGCGCCACCAGCAGCGTGCCGCCCTCCCATCGCACCGCGAAACCGGACGGCACGCCCACGTCTTCCAGGCGTCGAGCCACGTCGCGCAGCACGTTGTCTCCCGCGTCGAAGCCGTGCCGGAGATTGAGCCGCCCCAGACCCACCAGGTCCACCAGGAGCACGCCACAGGGCACGCCGTCCCGTCGGCAGCGACCAATCTCCCGCAGCAGGCGCTCTTCGCCCACGCGCCGGGTGGCCAGCCCCGTCAGCGGGTCCACGCGCAACATCCGCTCCCGCTCGTCCTTGGGCGAGACTCCACCCAGCTCGGAGAGCGTCAGGAGCTGCGCGGTGCCGCCCGGAATGGGGAACGGGCGCGCCACCCAGCGAATCCGGCGTGGACGTGGGTGCTCCAGGGCCAGCGTCAGGTGCAGCCCTCGGGATGACTCGGACGCCAGGTCGAGCAGCAGCGAGCGGCCCGACGGGTCCGCCGTCAGCTTCGCCACGTGCTGGCGGAAGTCGTCGAACGTCAGCTTCGGAATGCCCTCCAGCGGCAGGCCGAGCATCTCCGACAGCGCGGCGTTGCCCGCGAAGGGCTGACGCCCCGGCGCCACCAGCAACGTCGCCACATCGAGCGCCTGGATGGCGTCTCTGATTTGCGCCAGCGCGGCGACCTCCGAACGCGAGGGCTCCTGTCGCGAGCGACCCAAATCCCTCGCCTCCATCCGCGCGCGGGACCTCAGCTCCAGGTCGCCCGCCACGCGCCGGGCCAGCTCCCGCAGCGCCGCCAGGTCCTCGGTGCCGAGCACCAGGGGCCGCGTGTCGATGACACACAACGTGCCCAACACCTCGCCACCAGGCGTCACCAGCGGCGCGCCCGCGTAGCTGCCGACGATGCCGTCGCGCACCAGCGGGTTGTCCCGAAACACAGGGTGGCGCGTGGCGTCCGGAACGACCAGGGACTCGCGGCCCATCACCACGTGGTGACAGAAGGCCCAGTCCCTCGGCGTTCCCCTGTCCCGCGCGAGCGCGTGCGGTAGCCCCACATGCGCCTTGAACCACTGGCGATCACCCAGCACCAGCGTCAGCAACGCCACGGGCACGGCGAAGGCCTGGGCCACCTCGGTGACCAGCTCCTGGAGCTCCGCCTCGGGTGGGCCTTCATCCACCAGTCGCATCGCCTCGATGCGCGCCAGCCGCTGGTGCTCCTCGTCCGGGGTATTCTCCGTGGGCGTGGAGGGCAGGGGGCGTTGTCCCGCGAGCACGCGTCGCACGGTGTCTCGCACCGTCTCCGCGGGCGCGCGGCGGCTCAGCAGCGAATGGATGCCCAGGGCGTCCTTGAGCTGCCACGCTCGCACGCGCAGCTCGTCGAAGGCGGTGACCACGACGACCTGCGTGCCCTCCGCGTCCTGTCGCTCACGCAGCCAGGTCAGCAGCGTGAACCCGTCCACTCGCGGCAGCGCCAGGTCCGTGAGGAGCAGGGCGGGCGCGCTGCGCTGGCGCACCACCTCCTGCGCCTCCGCGCCATCCCGGGCCAGCACGCCTTCGAGCCCCTCGCCAGCGACGAGGGCGAGCAGGCCAGCGGCTCGGTGGGGGTCGGGCTCGGCGATGAGGGCGTAGCGGGCCATGTCCCGTGGATGCTGCCACGGATGCACGCGGGCGGGTTACAGGGCTGAACCTGGCGGGTTGCTCGGGTGACGCTCGAGGGCAGGGCCCTACCGGGGGTCGCCCGGCGTCACGGAGGTGCCCGGGGAGGATTGGGGGTAGCGAACGAAGAGCCGGCGCAGCGCTCCCCGCTGACGCCCCAACTCCTCCGTGCGCGCCGCCGAGTCCACCAGCAACATCAGCCCCAGTCCCACGCACGCGGGTATCAGCGGCAACACCCAGCCGAAGTCCGCCGCGAGCCAGCCCACCAGCGCGACGTGCACCCCGGTGAGCCCCAGCGCCGTGCGAGCCACGGCCCCCAGCGTGCGCGCGCGTCGGCAGCGCCAGCCGAAGACCAGCAGCAACACGGCCGTCTCCAGCAGGCCCGTGAGGGCCACGATTCCCGAGGAGCGCATCAGGCGGTCCGCGCGCAGGTTGTCCAGCGCGAACGCGTGAATCTCCACGCCCGGCACCGCCACCTGACCCGGGAGCGTGCTCTGTCCGTGGAGTCCCGTCGCCGTGACTCCCACGAAGAGCGTCTTTCCGCGCAGCGCCAGGTCCAGTCCCACCGAGCGCGGATCCGCGTGGAGCACATCCGCCAGACTCACCCGGGGAAGCCAGTCCGGCGCGGGCAGGCGCATCAGCGGCGCGCCGTGGTCGAGGGTCGCCCGGCGCTGCAGGGACTCGCCCTGCTCGGGCATCAGGCGCAGCGCGGTCGCCAGGGCCAGGGAGGGCCAGACGTGCTCGCCCACGCCGACGGCGTAGGGATAGCGGCGGATGACACCATCCGCGTCCACCAGCATGTTCAACATGCCGCTGCCCTGTGCCGCCATCCGCAGCGGGGCGATGCTGCCGGCGACCTCTCGGGCCTGGAGCCGCAGCGAGCCCACGGGCAGCGGCAACGGCGATCCGAGCGCTCCGTCCGCGAGTGGCGGCATCAGCGACACGTCCTCGGTGAGTGCGGCGGCGCCCAGGATGACGACGCCGTTCTCCGCGAGCGCCTCCGCCAGCCGGGCATCTCCGTCCTGCGCATGAAGCCGGGCTTCCAGGTCCGTTACCAGGGCCGCGCCCGCGGGCTGGTCCGCGAGGCCCGACTCTCGCAGCGCCGCCAACATGTCCTCCCCGAGCTCCAGCGCATCGCGCGAGCCGGGCTGGTCGAACACCACGTCCACCGCCACCGCCGCGGGACGCTGGGCCGCCAGCGCGCGGAAGGCCCGGGCCCACGTCACGCGCGACAGCGGCCAGCGCTCGCCCAGCGCGGACAGGGCCCGGTCATCCACCTCCACCAGCACCAGGTCCGCGCTCCGAGGGACTCCGGGAAGGAGCCGGCTCACGGCCTGGTCATACAGCGCGCGTTCGAACAGTCCCGGCGCGCCACCCGTCACCGCCGTCACTCCGGCCAGCGCCAGTCCCACCACGGCCGCCAGTCCGCGCAGCAGCGGCGGGGAAGGGCGAGGCAGGCGCGGGCCTCGCGCGGGCGTCTCGGGGCTCGGGCTCATTCGAAAGTCTCAGGGCCGGAGGTCGAAGGCGAAAATCTTCGACGGGAAGCCGATGAAGCCATCCGCGTCCACCGGCAGCACGCGCCAGAACCACTTGCCCGCGAGGCCCGCCGGCACGGCGAACTCCTGGGCCTGGGACTCGAACGTGCGCACGCCCGCGGCGAAGTCCGCCGTCCGGCCCAGCTCCACGCGGTACGTCTTCGCGCCCGGCACGGTGAACCACTCCAGCTTCGGCGCCGTGGTGAAGCTCCCACCGCGCGGTCCGTTCAGCAGGGGCGCGGCGAGCAGCGGTCGGGGCGGCTCCGGCGCGGCTCCGGGCAGCACGCGAGAGCCCTGGCCTCCGGCCACCTCGACTTCGCCCTTCTCCGCGCCCAGCGCCACCTTGCCTTCGAGCGTCTCCAGGCGACTGCCGCCGTCCTCCTGCGCCGACACCCGGAACTGCGTGCCTCTCACGCCGGCCACCGCGCCTCGCGTGCGCACCTCGAACACGGAGCCGTCGCCCCCGGGCGCGGCGAGGGTCTCCACGGAGCCGCGCATCAGCTCCAGGCGCACCACCCGCTTCGCGTTGGCCCCCAGCTCGATGGCCCCCAGGCGCAGCATGCTGTCGGACAGCACGCGCACCCGGCTCGCATCGGCCAGTTCCAGCTCCGCGCTCGCGTCCTTGCTCGTGTGGAACAGCTCACCCGTGTAGAGCGAGTCACCGACGCCACGGGGGCGAAGCTCGTCGGGAGCGGCGCCCGCGGAGACCTCACCGCTGGCCGCGCGCACCCGGGCCACCCGAGGTTGCGTGGGACGCTCGACGTACGCGAGCTGGAGCTGACCCGGCTCGCCCGGTACCGCGGGAGGCGCCACCGCGGAGACGCGCGTGCGTGACACGCCCGCCGACACCAGGATGTCCGCCGCGGCCTTCGCCACCGCGAGCCCCTGACCGTCCAGCCGCTCCGCGTCGGGCAGCCGCGCGGCCACCGTCACCGCGCGAATGGCGGGACGTGCCGCGAGCGCTTCCGCGACGTGCTTCAAGCAGGCTTCCGTCGAGGGCCCCTTCGGCTCCAGCTTGCGCCCCATCTCCACGCGGCCGTTGACGAAGCGCAGGCCGCCGCAAGGAGCTTCCGCCGTGTCCTGGGCCCGGGCCTGGAAGGCCGCGAGCGCGAACACCATCAGGCAGGGAAGGGTCCGGGTCATGGCGTGGCCTCTTGTGCCGAGGGCTCGGCGGTCTTCACGATGTTGAACTCGACGCGGCGGTTGTTCTCACGACCGCGCGTCGTCGCATTGCTGTCCACTGGCTTCGTCTCGCCGTAGCCCATTGCCTCCAGGCGCTCCGGCGCGATGCCGGCCTTCAGCAGGAACTCCCGCACGTTGTTCGCGCGGCGCTGGGACAGGTCCAGGTTGCTCGTGTCCGAGCCCTGGTCGTCCGTGTGTCCCTCCACGCGCAACCGCTCCAGCTGCGGGTTCGCCTTGAGCACCGAGGACACCTGCGCCAGCAGGCTGAAGGAATTGGGCAGGATGACGTCCTTGCCGGTGGCGAAGTAGACCTTCTCCAGGATGACGATGCGCGAGCCTTCCAGCCGCACGCTCGCCTTGCCCTTGTCGGGGCACCCATCCTCGTCCTTCACCCCGTTGATGGCCTCGGCCTCCAGCGGACAGGCATCCACCGCGTCCGGTACGCCGTCGCGGTCATTGTCCGCATCCGGGCAGCCGTCCGTGTCCTCGAAGCCGTCCATGTCCTCGGGCTCCGAGGAGCAGCGGTCCTCCGTGTCGATGAGGCCGTCTCCATCCGAGTCCACCGGCGCGGGCGCCAGCGTCAACGGAGCGCCAGGCGTCGCGGCGGAGGGCTCGGTCGTCGAGGGTGCGTTCGGGTCCTGCGCATCCGGGCACCCGTCCTCGTCCTGATAGCCATTGAAGGTCTCCGGCTCGCCAGGGCACACGTCCGGTCCATCGAGGATGCCGTCGCTGTCGTCGTCTGGATCCAGGCAGTCGTCGTCGTCCTGGAAGCCATCGAAGTCCTCGGGCCCCAGCGCGCACTGTCGCGAGGGCGTGGCCGCCGGTGGCGAGGCCGTCCAGGCCAGTCCTCCGAGCACGCGGAAGCCCGGCGTGCCGTAGCCCCGCGTGAGTCCCGGGCCCGCGCCCAGGTGCGCCGCCAGCTCCTCGGTGAAGCGGTACTTCACCGCGCCGAGCGCCTCCAACGGACGCTCCTCGGCGTTCGTCTCCTTCAGCCCCAGCGCGCCGGACAGGGTGGCCGCCACCGACAGCGCCTGGGTGAGCGGCACCTCCGCGCCCACGCCATACGAGAACTCGTTGCCCACGCGCAGGTTGCGCAGCTGCTGCTCGCCGCGCAGATTCACTCCCACGTTGGCCAGCAGGCGCAGCGAGTCTCCGGCCCACTCGGCCACGAGCCTCGGCTGGAAGGTCAGCCCCTTGGTGCCCAGGAAGTCGGAGCCGCCCCCCGTGGGCAGCGTCACCGGCGCGACGAGGGCCAGGTGCAGGCCGCCTTCCGTCGACAACAGCCGGACCTTCGGCACCAGTCGCAGGTCACCCACGCCCGTGCCGGCGGCGCCATCCGCCAGCGTGGGCGAGATGGCCGTTGCGGGCTGTGACGTCGTCGTGGAGACAGGGAGCGTCACACCCAGCTCCAGCCGGTCGAACAGCGCCACCGCGCCCATCAGGTCCAGCGTGAGCTGGCTGTCGACGATGCGGTAGACGAACTCGTCGCGGCGAGGATCCAACAGGTTGAGTGGGTTCTCCCCGTAGTTGACCGACAGCCCCACGTTCCATTCGAGGTGCTTGCCCACGCGCGCGCCATGCAGCCCCAGCACGTCGTAGGCGCCGGGGCCCGGCTTGTACTGCTGCACGTCGATGGCCTGCGAGGCCTGCGCCTGCGCCCGGGCCGTGCTCGCTGTCAGCAGCAGGGCGCCCAACAGCGCGAGGACGGTGGGCCCTCGGAGATACGCCGCGTGGCGCGCCAGGGTCCTCGAACTCCGTCCACACGACGCGGGACGAGGTGGGTGGGATTGCACTCGCATGTCCCGACGGTGCCAGAAGGGAACGGCCCACATCAACGGGCCGCCAACAATTCAGAGACGTGCCGAGCCAGCGAGGGCAGGGGCTGAGGCTTGGGCAGCACCAGGTCCACTCCCAGCTCCCGGGCCCGCGCCGTCAGCTCCGGCGACGCGAAGGCCGTGAGCAACACCACCCGGGTGTCCGGTGTGTAACGGCGCACGAAGTCCGCCAGCACCAGGCCTTCCTCGGACTGCGTTCCGCTCAGCCGCAGGTCGCTGATGACCAGGTCATAGCGGCCCGTCGTCATCAGCCCCAGCGCCTCGTCCAGCGCCTGCGCCGAGTCCACCCGGTACCCCGCGCTCGCGAAGAACTGTCCCAACACCCAGCACAGCGCGGATTCGTCGTCGACGATGAGGAGGTTCTGGGACACGCGCCGGCCGTGAGCAAGTCAGGGGCCAGGGGTCCTTCTCACCCGGGCCCCATGACTTTCCCGGCACTTGCGAGCACGGCCGCCCCGCCCTGGCACCGGGTTTTCCAGATCATGGATCCGACTTCTGGAATCCAGATCTGTTGATTCCCAAACGTTTCAGGCGCTCATAGAGGGAGGAGCGGGGGATTCCGAGCCGGAGGGCAGCGCGCTCGACGTGGCCGTTCTCCCGTCGCAGCACGCGCTCGATGTGGCGGCGCTCCAGCTCTTCCAGCGTCAGGTCGTCCTCGACGCGGGCCTCATCGGCGGAGGACTCGAAGCGCAGGTCTCCGCGTGACAGGGGGCCGCCGCCGGACAGCAGCACGGCGCGCTCCAGCACGTTGCGCAGCTCGCGGATGTTGCCGGGCCAGGGGTAGCGCGTCAGCGCGGCCTCCGCATCGGGCTGGAGGCCCACGCCGCCGCGTCCGCGTGCGCCGCCCATCTCCGCGAGGAAGTGGCGGGCGAGCACGGGGATGTCCTCGGTCCGCTCCCGCAGCGCGGGCACATGGAGGATGAGGGTGCTGACGCGGAAGTAGAGATCGCTGCGGAAGCGCTTCTCGCGGGTGGCGACGCCCAGGTCCTGGTGTGTGGCCGCGATGAGGCGCACGTCGACGCGCCTGTCTCGCACATCCCCGAGCCGGCGGAAGCGCTTCTCCTCCAGCACCTTGAGGAGCTTGGGCTGGACGGCCATGTCCATGTCGCCAATCTCGTCGAGGAAGAGGGTGCCCCGGTCCGCCACTTCCAGGAGGCCCTGCTTCGCGGCCACCGCGCCCGTGAAGGCGCCCTTCTCGTGACCGAACAGCTCCGAGTCCAGCAGGTCCTTCGACAGCGCGGCGCAGTTGAGGTCCACGAAGGGCGCGTCCGCGCGCGGGCCGCCCTCGTGGAGCCAGCGCGCGAGCACGCTCTTGCCGCTGCCCGTCTCGCCGGTGACGAGCACGGGACTGTCGCTGTGTTGCATGCGCCCGGCTTCGGCGCGCAGGCCCTGGATGGCGGCGCTGGTGCCCAGGAACGGGTCCACCGTGGCGCGCGCGGTGCGGGACAGGTCGGCGCGAAGGCGCTGTCGCTCGCGGCGCTGGGCCACCAGCCGCTCCAGCACGACCTTGAGGACGGCCAGCTCCACGGGCTTGGTGAGGAACTGCTCGGCGCCTTCCTTGACGGCCTGGACGGCGAGCTCGATGGAGCCGTGCCCGGTGAGGACGACGAGCGGCACGGCGGCGTCGATTTCCTTGAGGCGGGGCAGCAGCTCCAGCGCGGTGCCGTCCGGCATCCGGTAGTCCACCACCGCGACGTCGGGGCGGTGCGTGCGGAAGACTTCCTGGGCCTCGGCGAGGCTCTGGGCTTCGTCCACGTCGAAGCCGTGGGCGGTGAGGTAGCCCCTCATGCCCAGCCGGACACCGGGCTCGTCGTCCACCAGGAGGATGCGGGTACGTGTCATGAGGCGAGCGAGTCCAGGTGCAGGCTGACGGAAGGCGAGGACACCGCTGGTAGCAGCAGCGTGACTTCGGCGCCACCCTCCGGGTGATTGCGCAGGCGAATGACGCCCTGATGCTCCTCCAGGATGCGCTGGACGATGGACAGGCCCAGTCCGGTGCCGCCCCTGCGCTTGCTGAAGAAGGGCTCGAAGACGTGAGGCAGGTCCTCCTCGCGGAAGCCCGGCCCTCCGTCCCTCACGGTGCAGCGCACCCAGGCGCGGCCTTCCTCCTCCAGGGGCGAGGTGGCCACCTTCACGGTGGTGCCCGCGGGCGAGTGCTGCACGGCGTTCTCCAGCACGTTGCGGAAGACATGGAACAGTCGACGTGAGTCCATGCGCACCGCCGGCAGGGCCTCCGCGAGCGTCTGCGTCACCGTCACGCGGGACTGCTCCCCGGTGAGCGCGCACGCGGCCAGCGCTTCCTCCACCACCGGTCGCACGGGGCCTTCCACCCATTCGCCCCGGGTGGGGCGGCCGTACTCGAACAGCTCCTGCGTCAGGTGGTTGAGGCGACGCACCTCGCCGCGCAGCACGTCCAGGTACGGGGCCAGCTCCGCGCGAGCGCCGACGGTGGCCTCCACGGCGTCCACCACGGCGGAGATGGAGAAGAGGGGGTTGCGGACCTCGTGGGCCACGCCCGCGACGATGGCGCCCATCGCGGCCATCGTCTCGCTGCGGCGCAGGCTGGCTTGCAGCTCCAGCAGCCGGGTCACCTCGGTGGCGACGACGATGATGCGCGAGTCCTCTCCGCCGACCTCGTCCACCCACGCGGCGGCCAGCTCCCACGTGCGGCGTGAGCGCGGGTCCTTCACCTCGCGGATGAGGCTGCCATGCGTGCGGCGAAGCTCGTCCACCAGCGGCAATGTGCTGGACCAGGGAGGCTCGCTCGCGACGGTGGACAGGGGCTGGCCGGAGGGGTCCAGCCCGCCGAACAGGATGCACGCGGCGGCGTTGAGGCTCTGGATGGTGCCGTCCGCGCCGAGCACGACGAGCGGCGAGGTGACGGCGTCGAACGTGCGGCGCCACTCCTGGGCGGAGCGACGGAAGCTCTCATGGAGGCGCTGGCGCAGCTCGTCCGCGAGGTACCGGTCGGTGATGTCGGTGACGACGCAGCCCACGTGCAGCTCGCCCTGGTTGTCCTTCGCGGAGGCCGCCGCGCGGCTGCGGACCCAGCGCACGCGGCCGTCGGCGCAGATGAGGCGGTGCTCCAACTCCACCTCGGAGCCGGGCGCGAGCGACTCGATGCGGGCGCGGTAGCGGGCGCGGTCCTCGGGGTGGATCATCTCCGCCCAGAGCGGCGGCGGGCCGCCACCGGGGCCGGGCTCGGCGAACGCGGACGCGGGATAGCCGGTGGTGCGTTCGATGACGGGCGTGCAGTAGAAGTCGCGCAGCGCGCCGTCGCGCAGCTTGCCGCCCCACAGGTAGTCGGGCAGCGAGCGCGTGAGCACGTCGAGGAGGCCTTCGTGTTCCTGGAGGCTCTCCTCGGCGCGCATCCGCTCGGTGAGCTCAGAGAGCGAGGCGATGACGCCCAGGACTTCGCCGCCCGTGCCACGCACGCGCGAGTAGCTGCCGAACCAGAAGCGCGGTTCGCCCGGCGCGGCGGGGGTCTCCACCTCGAGGCAGGTGTCCTGGACGGGCGCATCCGTCTCCAGCGCGCTCTTGAGTCGCGGCGCGAGGAGCCGACCCAGCTCTGGCATCACCTCCGACACGTGACGGCCCAGGTGGCCTCCCGCGGGCAGCCCGTTCATCGCCGCGAGCGCCGCGTTGACGTGGATGTAGCGCAGGTTCCGGTCGAAGAAGGCGAAGCCCACCGGGGTGACGTCCATGATGGCGTCGCGCAAGGCGCTGGAGTCACCGGCGCTGCGCAAAGCGGCGTCGCGCTCGCGGCGGGTCCGCTCCCGGGCGTGCGCGAGCAGCAACGCGGGAGTGCCGGCACAGGTCAGCACCAGGGCCGCGGTGGTGAGGACACGGGGCAGGGGGCTCGCGGCATCGGGGCTGGCCCAGGCCCACTCGATGAGAGCGGCGAGCGCGGTGGCCATGAGGACGGCCAGCAGCATCTGACGGCGGGTGGGGAACTCGTGCATGGGGGTGTGGGGAGCGCGAGCCTAACCGGAATCGAGCCCGCCACCGCGCCACCGGAGCTTGGGACAGGTGCTCCCGTTGTTCGGTGAGCAAGGGGGCGGGTCCTCGATGCTCCTGCCACATGCGGGTCTGCGAGGACCGCGAGGGCGCGCACTCACCCAGGGGAAGGGTGCGCCTCTGCCATGGACGACTCACGCGCGGCGCGCTCCAGGAGGTCCCTGACCTCCGCGTCGGAGGTCTGCTCGAACTGGCGATACCAGAGGCCCACGGCGAAGAACGGCTCCGGGGTCCGGACGCACACCGTCTCGTCCGCCAGCGTCGCGAGGTCCTCGCAGGTCTCCAGAGGTGCGACGGGCACGGCGACGACGATGCGAGCGGGCCCTTGCTTCCGGAGCGCGGCCACGGCGGCGCGCATGGAGGAGCCGGTGGCGAGCCCGTCATCGACGAGGATGACGTTGCGTCCGCGCACGTCCAGGGCGGGTCTTCCCTGTCGGTAGCTTGCCTCGCGGCGTTCGAGCTCCCGGCCTTCGCGCGCGGCGACCGCGTCGATCTGCTCCAAAGGGATGCCCACCTCCTCGATGACCTCGGGGTTGAGCACGCGCACGCCGCCGGTGGCGATGGCGCCCATGGCCAGCTCCTCGTGTCCGGGCGTCCCCAGCTTGCGAACGACGAACACGTCCAGCGGAGCACCCAGCGCGCGCGCCACCTCGTAGCCCACGGGCACTCCACCGCGCGGCAGGGCCAGCACCCGGGTTTCAGGGCGGTGGCCATGATGCGCGAGACGCTCCGCGAGGGCTCGACCCGCCGTGGAGCGGTCCTGGAACGCAGGTCCCTGCATGCGAAGCTCCTTGTCCGTGTGCCTCCTGGCGCACTTCTCCCCCTTGAAATTGGGCACGAGCGAACGAAGAGGAACGTCTCGCCACTTGTCGCCAGCCCGGAGAGAGGGCGAGGTCGTCGCGGTGTCCGCTCGCCCGTGGCCCTGGCACATCGAGTGGCCACCCAGACAGGCGGCCCCTGGCTCAAGTGTCCTGGGAGCCCGGTTCGCCCGCGATGATGGTGGGCATGCCCGGCTGCCCTGGGGGCGGCGGGTCATGGATGCCAGGCGGGGTGATGTCGGGCGGCAACGGCGGCTCGATTTCCGGCGGCTGACGCATGGGCGGGTCCTGCTCGGGAGGATTCCGCGTCGGCGGCTCGCGCTGGGGATGCTGGGGGTCGGGTTCCTTCACGGGATTGTTGGGCGTCGGCTCGCGCGTGGGAGGCAATGGCGACGGCGGTCCGGGAATCGGCGGTTGCTGCTGGGGCATGCGTGTGGAGCTCCTGAAGAGGTCTGCGACTGTCCGTCCGCTCAAGGTGTGCATGCCCGGGCAGGCGGGCACCGTCCCGCCCATCTCCCGAGCGGGGCCTCGTGCCCTCCCGGGCTCCAGGGGTGACGAGCGTCCCCTCGGGGCCTGGAGCCGTTGGCCCGTGGCTGCTGCACCGCGGCAAGAGCGCCTTCACGTTCCCCGGATGGGGCTCATCAAAAACCGAACAGGAGGCACGACATGAAGGCAGCCTTTTGGGGTCTGGGAGGTCTGGGGCTGGGTGTGGGGTTGATGTACTGGTCCGACCCGCGCAGTGGTCGCTGGCGCAGGTCCCACCTGCAGGGCAGGGCGGTGCATGCCGCCCACGAGGCCGGAAGCGCGGCGGGGGTCGTGAAGCGCGATTTGACCCAGCGCTCGCGGGGCTTGTTCCTGGAGTCCATCGGACGGTTCCGCTCGGAGACGGTGGATGACGTGACGCTCGCCGAGCGCGTCCGGTCGGCGCTGGGCCGCGTGTGCTCGCATCCCGGATCCGTGAAGGTGGCCGCGCGTGATGGCGTGGTGACGCTGGAGGGCTCCCTCCTGCTCGAGGAGTTCAAGCGCGTCATTCCGTTCATCGGTCGCGTGCGCGGCGTGCGCGGCGTGGAGAACCGGCTGTTGCCCTTCGCGGAGTCGGGCCGTCAGTCCGAGCTGCAGGGCGGCGTGGCACGGCGGGGACCCACCCGGACGTTCGGTTCGGCGCACTGGTCGCCCTCCGCGCGTTTCTTCGGCGCGCTGGGTGCCGTGTCCCTGGCTTCAGGGGCCATCCAACGCGGAGGCGTGCTGGGCGCGTTGCTCGGCGCGGGAGGCCTGGTGCTGGGGCTGCGCGCGCTCAGCAACCTGGAGCTGCGTCGGCTCACCGGCATCGGCGTGGGGGCTCGTGCCATCAACCTGCACAAGGACATCACGGTGAATGCGCCGGTGGAGGAGGTCTTCGCCTTCTGGGATGCGATGCAGAACTTCCCGCGCTTCATGACCCACGTGGACGAGATTCGCGTCGACACCGACGGGCGCTCGCACTGGAAGGTGAAGGGCCCCGCGGGCCTGCACTTCGAATGGCAGGCCGTGGTCACCCAGCGCGTGCCCAACAAGCTGCTCGCGTGGAAGAGCGTGCAGGGGACTTCGGTGGAGAACGCGGGCGTCATCCACTTCGAGCCCACGCCAAAGGGGGGCACGCGGGTGGACATCCGCCTCGCGTACAACCCGCCCGCGGGCGCCATTGGCCACGCCTTCGCGCGACTGCTGGGCGTGGACCCCAAGCGGCAGATGGACGATGACCTGCTGCGCCTGAAGTCCCTGTTGGAGCGCGGCAAGGCCACGGGGCGCGAGACGGTGACGCGCGAGTCGCTGTCGCTCGGGCGCGGGGGGCGGGAGTCGCTGATGCACTGACGCAGGTGGAGCGGCGAGCGAGCCGCCTCGGCGCCCACACGTACAACTTCGCGCAGGATTTGCGCACCCTCGGCCCCGAGTCGATGGGTGCGCATTTCTTGCGCGCTCCCGGGTCGTCCATGCCCTCGTGTGGCTGGCTCGGTGCTTGCTTCGGAGTTCCTCCTCCGATGCGGGGCGAGCGGTTAATCTGGGCCCCGACACCATGGCGGAAACCTTGTTCGAGGAGCTGAAGCGGTACGTGGGCTTTGGAGCGCGGGACGAGCAGTCACTCGTCGGCCTCCATGCCATCGCGCATCCGCATTTCCCCCGCATCGCTCGCGTCTTCTACGACCGCATCCTGGAGCACGAGGGCGCGCGTCGGGCGCTGGAGGGCGGCGAGAGCCAGGTGGGCCACCTGCGCGGTACGTTGCAGGTGTGGATGGACCAGCTCCTGCGGGGGCCGTGGGACGAGGCCTACTTCGCGCTGCGCTGCCGCATCGGCCGCATGCACGTGCGAATCTCCCTGCCGCAGCACTACATGTTCGGGGCGATGAACGTGTTGCGCCAGGAACTCAACGCCATCATCGACTCGGCGTACCTGAATCAGCCGGAGACGTTGCACGGCGCCCGCGCGGCGCTGGGGCGCATCCTGGACCTGGAGCTGGCCATCATGCTCCACACGTACCGCGAGGACCTGCTGGCGCAGCAGGCGCGCAACGAGCGACTGGCGACGTTCGGTCAGCTGGTGGGCTCCATTGGCCACGAGCTGCGCAACCCGCTGGGCGTCATCGAGACCTCGCTCTACATCCTGCGCAGCCGCGCGGGTCCGGTGGTGGATGAGCGCACGACGAAGCACCTGGACCGCATTGGCGAGCAGGTGGGCATCGCCAACCACATCGTGTCCGACCTGCTGGACATGATTCGCGACCGACCGCTGCAACGCCAGGAGGTCTGGCTGGACGAGGTCTGGCAGGAGGCCCTCAAGGCCGTGGCCTGTCCGGAGGGTGTCATCGTCAAGACGGAGGGACTCGTCTCGCTGCCACCGGTGCACGGGGACGCGGGGCAACTGCGTCAGGTGTTCGTCAACCTGTTGGAGAACGCCGTGCAGGCCTTGGAGGAATCGGGGGGCGGCGTGTCGCTGGTCGGTGCCGTGCGCGAGCCCGGCCAGGTGGAGCTGGTGCTGGAGGACACGGGCCCTGGGGTCAGCGAGGTCATCCGGGGACGGCTCTTCGAGCCGCTGATGACGACGAAGGCCCGGGGCATCGGCCTGGGCCTTCCGCTGGTCCGGCGCATCCTGGAGCGCCACGGTGGCACCATCACCTATGCGCCGCGCCCGGGAGCGGGTGCGCGCTTCGTGATGCAGCTCCCCAGCTCGCCCGAGGAGGGCCCCCATGCGACGCTACCTCCTGCTGGATGACAACCGGGCGCTGGCGGAGAACCTGGCCGAGATTCTCCGGGACGAGGGCCACCAGGCCACCGTCGTCAGCTCGGGTGACGAGGCCCTGCGCGAGGTGGGCGCCACGCGCTTCGATGCGCTGGTGACGGACATGCGCATGCCCGGCATGAGCGGCGCGGACGCGGTGCGACGCATCCGCCGCGTGGACCCGGGGCTCGCCGCCGTCGTGATGACGGCCTATCCGCGCGAGGACGATCTGGCGACAGCTCGGCGCGAGGGACTGCTCGCGGTGCTGCCCAAGCCCGTGCCCATCTCCACGCTGATGGGCCTGCTGGCCAATGCGCGGCGCGACGGCCTGGTGGTCGTGGCGGAGGACGACCCGGCGCTGAGCGACAACCTCTCCGAGGTGCTGCGCGCGCGCGGCTTCTCCTGCGTGACGGTGTCGTCGGTGCTGGACGCGGACCTGCTCTCGTGCGCGACGCCGTTCGCGGCGCTGGTGGACCTGCGCATGCCGGGCGGGCCGGATGGAGAGACGCTCCGGAGGTTGCGGGCGCGCTACCCGAGCCTGCCCACCTTCGTCATGACGGCGTGGCCGGACCTGGCGCCACTGGACGTGGGCGTGGATGTCTTCTCCAAGCCGTTCGACACGGGGGCGCTCATCGGCGCGCTGGAGACGAGGTACGCCGCGCGCCCCGGGGCCACGCCATGAGCGAGCCCATTCCCCAACCTCCCGCGCGAGTCCTTGTCGTGGACGACAACGCGGCGTTCCTCGACAACCTCGACGAGCTGCTGGGAGACGCGGGCTATGCGGTGCGCGCGGCGTCGACGTGCCGTGACGCACGGGAGAAGGCGCGCGAGGGCTTCGATGTGGCGCTGGTGGACCTGCGCCTGCCGGATGGTGACGGGACGGCGCTGGCGGCGGAGCTGAAGGCGGGAGCCCCGGACTCGGAGGTCGTGCTGCTCACGGGCTTCGCCACGCTGGAGACGGCCGTGGCGGCGGTGCGCGCGGGCGCGTGTGCCTACCTGATGAAGCCGTGCGCGCCGCGAGAGCTGCTCCTCACGCTGGAGCAGGCGATGCGGCAGGTGCGGCTGCACGCGGAGAAGCGCGAGCTGGCCCGGCGCGCGCAGGTGACGGAGAAGCTGGCCGCCGTGGGGACGATGACGGCGGGGCTGTCCCACGAGATTCGCAACCCGCTCAACGCCGCTGCCTTGCAGTTGTCCGTGTTGGAGCGGCGCGTGCGCAGGCTGCCGGATGGACAGCAGGGCACGCTGCTGGAGCCCCTGCTGCTGGTGCGTGACGAGATTCGCCGGTTGGACCACATCCTGGAGGACTTCCTCCAGTTCGCCCGTCCTCGGGAGTTCCGCCCGGGCTCGGTGGACGTGAAGGTGCTGGTGCGCCGCGTGGTGGACCTGCTGAGCAGTCAGGCCGAGACGCGGAAGGTGACGCTGACGCACGGTGTGCCGGAGGCGCCGTTGCCCGCGCTGTCTGGAGAAGAGGAGCGGGTGCGGCAGGTGCTCATCAACCTGTGCCTCAACGCGCTGGAGTCCACGCCCGCGGGAGGCCGGGTGACGCTGACCGTCGGCGCGGACGAAGCGCGGGTGTGGATCACCGTGGACGACTCGGGCCCGGGCGTCCCGGAGGCCATGAGGGATCGCATCTTCGAGCCCTTCTTCACCACCAAGGCCCAGGGTTCGGGACTGGGGCTGCCCATCGTCCACGCCATCGTCACGCAGCACGGCGGGACGCTGGAGGTGGGCGCGGCGCCCGGAGGTGGGGCTCGCTTCCTGCTGCGCTTGCCGGTGGCGCGGTAGCGGACCCGCGCGCACCGGGAGAAAGCCCGTCGACGCTCAGAGGCCGACGGGCGGAGTCACGAGGCTGGTGGAGGCGGCGCTCGCGCAGAGGATGCAGGCGCTCTGGTTGGAGCCGTCCGCGCGCTGTCCCGGCTTGTCCGCGCTGGCGACCTGACGACGCTCGTCCATGCCTCCGCCGGGCTCGTTGGTGAACCAGACGTCGAACTCGTAGTGCACGGGCACGGGCTTGCCATCCAGCGTCGCGGGCTCGTAGCGCCACGTGGTCAGCGTCCGGATGATGCCGTCTTCCAGGCCGGAGAGGCTCTGGAGGGACTTGCAGTCGGTGACGGTGCCCTCGGCGGTGATGGTGCAGCGGGTGACCACCGCGCCCTTGGGGACGGCGTTCACGCGCGAGCGTATGTTCTGGGTGAGGTCCGCGAAGTGCAGCCTGCGCCCCGTCAGGAAGCGGGGAGGGGTGATGCCAGGGCCGAGCGTGAAGACGCCATCCTGCTCGGGCATGGGCCTGGTGGAGGGCGGCGGAGGCGTCGGGGTGGGCTTCGCGACTTCCGGCGTCGCTTCCGCCACCTGGACAGGGGCGACAGGCACGCTGTCGATGGCGACGGCGGGGGCGGCCGGCTCCGCGTCGAGCGGATACGGCGTTCGGGACAGCTCCGTGCGGACAATCCCCTCCGTGTCCGGGATGAGCAGCGGACGCGGGCTGGGCTCGCGGGCCTTCTTCGTCGGGGCCTTGGCCGCCGCGCGGACCGGACGACTCACGGTGGAGGTGAGGTTGGCCGGGATGACTCGCGGCGTGGGCGCGACGAGGGGCCGGTGGACCCGGGGCTCCTCGATCTCGAAGGCGCGCTCGTGATTCGAGACGGGCGAGGCGTCGGCGGAGGCGGTGTTGGAGGTGGGCGGAACGGCCATCGCAGGCAGGGGGACCTGGGAGGTGCCCAGGGCAACGGCGAGCGCGGCGCCACCCAGTCCGCTGACCAGCCGCCAGGACCTGCGCGGGGCACGGGGCTCCGGCACGGCCAGGAGCCGGCGGATGCGCGCGAGCAGCGACCCCCCATCCGCGCCGAGCGCGAGCAGGGCGGACGGCGGCGCGCGGAGCTGTTCGATGAGCGCGAGGGCGCGCGCATAGAGGAACGCGTCTCCGCAGGACTGCACGGCGAGGTCATCCGCGCAGTGCTCGCGCTCCTCGCGAATGCGGTGGGACAGCCACCAGACGGCGGGGTGGTAGAACAGGAAGGTCTCCACCAGGGCCTGGAGCAGGTTGACCAGGTAGTCGTGTCGCTGGATGTGCGCGAGCTCATGCGCGAGCACCGCCTCCAACTGCGCGGGTGTCAGGCCGGCGATGGCGCCCGCGGGGACGAGGATGAGGGGGCGCCACAGGCCGATGACCTGGGGCACGTCGACGCGGGCGGACGCCAGCAGTCGGACGGGGCGCGTCAGGCTCAGCCGCGTGAGCGCCTGGGCCAGCGCCTCACGCCAGGCGGCGGCGGGCTCCTGGGTGTGCAGTCGGGACAGCCGCTGGGCCGCGTACCAGGAGATGAGCATCCGCGCCGACAGCAGCAGCACGCCGCAGCACCAGGCCGGGAGCAGCCACGGGCGCACAAGCTCCAGCCAGGAGGTGCTGGCCGCCACCGTCGCCGGAGACGCCACGTCCACCAGCGAGGTGCCCGGGGGCAGCGTCGCCGACAGGAGCATCTCCGCGGACAGGCCGCCCGACGTCGGAGTCACGGGGACCGACGTCCCCCACAGCGCGCCCAGGAACGTGCCGAGCGGAAGCAGCGCCATGGTCAGCAGGCCCAGACAGGCGACGACATAGCGGCCCCGCGCCGAGCGGCGCGACATCAGGGCCAGCAACCCCGCGACCACCAGCGCCACCGCCGCGCCCTGCCAGGCGAAGGCGAGCAGGGCTTGTTCCAGCGAGTCCAGCACGTCCATCACTTCCCCCGCCTCTCGTGCTCGTCGAGCAGCTTCCGGATCTCCGCCAGCTCCTCCGCGGAGGCCTGCTTCATCGAAAGCGCCTGGGCCACCACGCTGGACGCGGAGCCGCCGAAGGCCCGGTCCATCAAGTCCCGCAGCAAGTCGCGCTGCGTGCGCTTCTGGCTCAGGGCCGCTTCGTAGACATGGGTGCGCTCGCTCTCATCGCGCTGGACGAGCCCCTTCTCCGTCATGTTCTGGAGGAGCTTGAGGACCGTGGTGTAGCCGGTGTCCTTGTCCTGCGTGTCCCGGAGCGACTCATGCACCCGACGTACGGTGCTGGGCCCCAATTGCCAGAGGACACGGAGGATGGCCAGCTCGGCGCGCGTCGGCTGCGGTGGAACGGGCATCATTCGCGAAAGTATTACGACGTACGTCGTAACTGTCAACGACGGACGTCGTAGATGCCCGTCATGGAACACCGCGTCGCCCGCGCGTCGGTGTCCGGCTTCGCGTCAGGACTCGGCGGCGAGGTCTCCGGGGAGCTCGTCGGCGTCGGGCTTCGGGGGCGCGCCGTCGGCCTGGGCTCCGTACTCCTTGAGGCGGTACTGAATCTTCCGCACGCTGATGCCGAGCACCTCCGCGGCGCGCGACGTGGAGCCCTGCACCATCTCCAGGGTGCGGAGGATGGCCTCGCGTTCGATGGCCGCGAGCGTGGCGCCGGGGATGAGCGCGCCCTGGCTCGTGCCGGTGGGACGGGGGCCGCGCAGCACGGGCGGCAGGTCGTCCGTCGCCAGCTCCTGGCCCTGGGTGAGGACCACGGAGCGCTCGATGGCGTTCTCCAGCTCTCGGATGTTGCCCGGCCAGTCGTGCGCGAGCAGCGCCTGGAGCGTGCCCGGTGCCAGGCCGCGCACGTGCTTGCCGTAGGCCTCGCCGTACTTCTCCAGGAAGTGGTTCACCAGCGCGGGGATGTCGCTCTTGCGCTCCCTGAGCGGCGGCAGCGTCACGCTCACCACGTTGAGCCGGTAGTAGAGGTCCTCGCGGAAGCGGCCCGCCTTCACCTCCGCGGCGAGGTCCCGGTGTGTCGCGGCGACGATGCGCACGTCCACCTTGAGCGTCTGGGTTCCGCCCACGCGCTCCAGCTCGCGCTGCTGGAGCACGCGCAGCAGCTTCACCTGCACCGTGGGGGAGATCTCCCCGATTTCGTCCAGGAAGAGGGTGCCGCCGTCGGCCAGCTCGAAGCGGCCTTCCTTGCGCGCGAGCGCGCCGGTGAAGGAGCCCTTCTCGTGGCCGAACAGCTCGCTCTCCAGCAGGTTCTCCGACAGCGCCGCGCAGTGGACGCGGATGAAGGGCTTGTCGCGGCGGGGCGACTCCTGGTGCAGCGCCTGGGCGATGAGCTCCTTGCCGGTGCCGGACTCGCCGAGGATGAGCACCGTGGCGCGGGTGCTCGCCGCGCGGCGCACGACGTCGTAGATGCCCTGGAGCTGAGGGGACTCGCCGATGATGTCGTGGAAGCGCCGCACGCGCGTGCGGACCTGGTCTCGCAGGGCCTCCGCCTCGCGGCGCAAGCTGCGCTTCTCCAGGGCCTTGGACAGGATGACGAGCACCTGGTCGGCGTCCAGCGGCTTGAGCAGGAAGTTGTCCGCGCCGGACTTCATCGCCTCCACGGCCATCTCCACGCTGGCGAAGGCCGTCATCATGACGAACGTCGCGTCGCTGCCCTGCTCGCGCGCGGCGCGCAGCAGGGTGAGGCCGTCCATCCGGGGCATGCGCACGTCGGTGAGCACCACGGCGGGGGAGAAGTCCGACACGCGCGCCAGGGCCTCCGCGCCGTCGGCGGCCTCGGCCACGTCGTAGCCCTCCTCGTTCAGGATGGTGGCGATGGCTCTGCGGGCATTGTCCTCATCGTCGACGACCAGGATGCGCTGTGCGGACATGGAAGGGGGGGCTCGAGGTGTCAGGGAAGGGTGAGGACCGGGATGGGCTTCGAGTGGGAGGCGTCGGGTTTCGCACGGGGGCTGGCGGCGCGGGCGTGCCACGTCTCCACCACCGCTTCGATGCGCGGCGCGATCTGGATGACCGAGCTGGGGAAGCAGTGGGCGGGCAGCTCGGAGAAGATGAGGCGCACCACCTCCGCGTCCAGGTCGGTGGCCACGGCCACGTGGGGACGGACGATGAGGTCGGTGAGGTGGGGTGGCTGGCCGGGGCCGCTCACCACGCGGGCCACCGCGCAGCTCTGGTAGAAGAGGACAGTCACGTCCGCCTCGCGTGCGCGCTCCAGGAAGGCCAGCAGCGTGCGCCCCTCCACCGCGCCCACCAGCAAGGTCTCCGGCGCCCAGCGTCCATCGTCCGCTGTGCCCTGCTCGACGAGTGGCAAGCCGATGGGGACGGGCGGCGCACGGTCGCTCGTCAGGACGGCACCTCGCTCGCCCTGCCAATACAGACGCGTTTCGTACTCAGTGACGGTCACGGACGTCATGGGCGCTCCTTCCGCCGGGCCCTGTTCCGGCATTGCCCTTACAACCCGTGTGCCGCGAAGGTGCTTCATGGTGGACCGGGGATTCGCCCTGAAGTCCCGGACGGGCGGACGAGGGTAACTCATGGCAGGCCAAAGAGACGTAGCACCAGGGGGCCCGTCCAGCTGACCAGCAGACAACCGGCCACCATGAGGGGAAGCCCCAGTTTCAACAGCTCGGAGGTGTCGAGCCCCTCGCCCGCGGCCATCGCGTTGGGCGGGGTGCTGATGGCGAAGGGGATGCCGAACGAGCACCCCATGGCGACGAGGATGGGCGTGGACGCGGAGGGTTCCACGCTCAGGGCCAGGGGCATCAGCAGCGCGGCGGTGCCGGTGTTGCTCATCAGCGCGGACAGGCTCGCGGCGACGATGACCAGCGCCCCCAGTCTCGCCTCGCGCGGCCACGCCTCCAGCCGGGCGCCATCGAGCGCGTGGGCCACCAGGCCCGACTGCTCCAGGAGTTTTCCCAGCGCCAGCCCACCGGCGATGAGCAGGAGGGTGGACCAGTCCAGGCGTCCCAGGTCCTCGCGTTTGAGAAGCCCGGTGCCGAACAGCAGCGCGGTGGCGCCCAGGGCGACGACCGGTGCGGGCACTCCGTGGAGCGGCTCCGACAGCCAGGCGACCACGCAGGCGGCGCTCACCGCGAGCACGCGTCGGCCGGAGGCATCGAGTGTGCGGGCGGGCTGTGCGGGCAAGGTCAGCGCACCTCCCATGCGGAAGCGCAGGAGCACCAGGCCGAAGCCGAGCAGCAGCATCAACACCGTGAGGGGCAGGGCGAACGCCATCCAGCCCGCGAAGGTGACGTGCGCATGAGCGCTCGCGGCGGACACCGCGAGGGCATTGGGGCCGCTGCCCACGGGCGTCGCCATGCCGCCCAGGTTTGCGCCCAACGCGACTCCCGCGAGCAGGGCGGGCCGCAGCGGCGTGCCCGGAGGTGAGGCGAGCAGCACGGGCCTGAGCGCGGCGAGCATCATCGCCGCTGCGGCCACGTTGGACATCCACATGGAGAGGAAGGCCACGCCGCCCATGACGAGGAGCAGCAGGAGGCGGGGCCGGCCTCGCGACAGGCGCACGACGTGCCGCGCCACCGCCGAGTCGAGGCCGTGGCGCATGGCCGCGACTTCCAGCGTGAAGCCACCCAGGAACAGGATGAGCACCGGGTCCACGCCCCAGGTGAGCACGGAGGACAGCCGGTACTCCGGCCCCAGCGGACCGAGCACCACCGGCGTGGTGCCCAGCAGGAGCAGGGTGGGCACGAAGGGCGGCACCAGCTCCGTGAGCCACAGCACCAGGCACACGCCCGCCACCAGCACCGTGCGCGATGCCACCTCGCCGTCCACGCCGAAGCCCGCGAGCCCGGCCACCGCGACCAGGCCCACCAGCGCGAGCACGGGCCGGGTCCAGCGACGCCGTGACGACGGCGCGACGGTGGCCTCGGGAAGGCTGGTCGACAGGGCCTCGGCGTCTGCGTGTGTCGAGGCGAGTGGGGAGGTCATTGCAAGGGACGCGGGGAGGAGGGACCTACGCGTTGAATTCCCTCGCCAGCTCGCGGCGGTCCTTGTCCTCGATGAGGTGCTGCGCGTAGCGCACCAGGTCCGCCTCGGTGACGATGCCGAGCAGCGCGCCGTCCTGCCCGACGACGGGAAGGCAGCCGAACTTGTTGCGCAACATCAGCACCACGGCATCGCGCAGCGACGCCTCGGGCGTCACCGTCGTCACGTCCCGGGTCATGATGTCGGCGGCCCACAGCGGCTGCGCGGCGGGGTCCGTCGCGTGCGTGGCCGCGGCCCTCAGCAGGTCTCGGTGGGTGATGAGGCCCACGAGCTTTCCCTGTCGGACGACGGGGAGGTGCCGGATGCGGTGCAGGCGCAGCAGCTCCTCCGCCTTGCCCAGGTTCTGGGTCTCCTTGAGCGCGACCACCTCGCGCGTCATCAGCTCTCCGACGATCTGCATGTGGCGCTCTCCCGGTAGATAGGTGGAACTCCCGGGGGCCGTTGCATGGAAGGGGCCAGCCCGGATTCCCTCGGGCTACGGCGATTTCGGTGCCCTGTACACGCAAGGTTTGCGCGTTCGTGTGGTGCCCCGCATTCCTTGCGCGAGCGGTGTTGACTGGAGCGCTTCCAGCCCTGGCCACCGGGCAGGTTGAAGCCGGTCCCGGCGTGCGCTAGATGCTCACCCAGTCGCTAGGGGTGCCCCTCGTAAGGGGCTGAGACGGCCGCGTGGCGCGGCCAACCCTTGGAACCTGAACCGGGTCATACCGGCGGAGGGAAGCGGCCCGGAACCCCCTGGGGGCTTCCGTCTGCCTTCCCGCCCGTCCTCGAGGAGAGAGAGATGAGCGGAGCGTCCAGAAGCCTCAAGGTCGATGGCAAGGTGCTCGAAGGCATCAGCCAGGGCCCCCTGCCAGCCTCGCGCAAGGTGTTCGTGAGTGGGGAGCTGCACCCCGACTTGCGAGTCCCCGTGCGGGAAATCAGTCAAACCCCCACGCGGCACGGACCGGGCGCGGATGCCCGGGTGACGTCGAATCCCCCCGTGCTCGTCTATGACTCCAGCGGTCCGTACACGGACCCGGAGGCGCGAATCGACCTGCGCCAGGGCCTGCCCGCCACGCGCGAGGCCTGGGTGCTGCGTCGCGATGACACGGAGGAGCTGGCGGGAATCACCTCCGACTACGGCAAGGAGCGCGAGGCGGACCCGAGGCTCGCGGGGCTGCGCTTCGGCCATCGCCGCAAGCCCCGCGTGGCACGCCAGGGCGTCAACGTCACCCAGTTGCACTACGCCCGGCGCGGCATCATCACCCCGGAGATGGAGTACGTGGCGCTGCGAGAGAACCTGCGCATGGACGCGTCGCTGTCCGCGCAGCACCCGGGCCACTCGTGGGGCGCGTCCATCCCCCGCGTCATCACCCCGGAGTTCGTGCGCGACGAGATTGCCCGGGGCCGCGCCATCATCCCCGCGAACATCAATCACCCGGAGCTGGAGCCGATGATCATCGGCCGCAACTTCCTGGTGAAGATCAACGCCAACATCGGCAACTCCGCCGTCTCGTCCTCCATCGAGGAGGAGGTGGAGAAGATGGTCTGGTCCATCCGCTGGGGCGCGGACACGGTGATGGACCTGTCCACGGGCCGGAACATCCACGAGACGCGCGAGTGGATCCTCCGCAACGCGCCGGTGCCCATCGGCACGGTGCCCATCTATCAGGCGCTGGAGAAGGTGGGCGGCAAGGCGGAGGACCTCACGTGGGAGATCTACCGCGACACGCTCATCGAGCAGGCCGAGCAGGGCGTGGACTACTTCACCATCCACGCCGGCGTGCTGCTGCGCTACGTGCCGCTCACCGCGAAGCGACTGACGGGCATCGTCAGCCGGGGCGGCTCCATCCTCGCGAAGTGGTGCCTGGCCCACCACCAGGAGAACTTCCTCTACACGCACTTCGAGGAGATCTGCGAGATCATGAAGGCGTACGACGTCAGCTTCAGTCTGGGTGACGGGCTGCGGCCGGGCTCCATCGCCGACGCGAACGACGCGGCGCAGTTCGGCGAGCTGGAGACGCTGGGCGAGCTGACGAAGATCGCCTGGAAGCACGACGTGCAGACGATGATCGAAGGCCCGGGCCACGTGCCCATGCACCTCATCCAGGAGAACATGACGAAGCAGCTGGCGGTGTGCGGCGAGGCGCCGTTCTACACGCTGGGGCCCCTCACCACGGATATCGCGCCGGGGTATGACCACTTCACCAGCGGCATTGGCGCGGCGATGATTGGTTGGTTCGGCACCGCGATGCTCTGCTACGTGACGCCGAAGGAGCACCTGGGGCTGCCGGACCGCGACGACGTGAAGGAAGGCGTCATCACGTACAAGATCGCCGCGCACGCCGCCGACCTGGCCAAGGGGCATCCGGGCGCTCAGGCTCGCGACAACGCGCTCTCCAAGGCCCGCTTCGAGTTCCGCTGGGAGGACCAGTTCAACCTCTCCCTGGACCCCGAGCGCGCCCGCGCCTTCCACGACGAGACGCTGCCCGCCGACGGCGCCAAGGTCGCCCACTTCTGCTCCATGTGCGGGCCCCAGTTCTGCTCCATGAAAATCACCCAGGATGTTCGCGACTACGCGGAGAAGCTGGGCGTCACCGACGCCACCGCGCTCGACTCGGGGATGGAACAGAAGAGTGAGGAATTCCGGAAGGCAGGCAGCGAGTTGTATCGCTGAGCCACGAAGCCAGGAATCGAGGGCGTCAAACGACCTGCTACATCACCTGTCCGAGACGTGACAATGAGAGTGGGTGCATGTCATGTTAGGCAGGCATGGGCGCGGTGCACGCGCCCTCGATTATCTGGAGGGGATACTTCATGGAGACTCCGCCGCGGGAGCAAGTGGGTTCGTACATCACCGGCACGCCGATGCCGACCCAGGATGAGAAGACGATGGGGCTCATCGCCCACATGGGAACCATCCTGGCCAACTTCGTGGGCCTGGGCTTCGCGGTTCCGCTGGTGCTGATGCTGACCAAGGGCAAGGAGTCGTCCTTTGTTCGCGAGCACTCGGTGGAGTCGCTGAACTTCCAGATCACCCTCTTCATCGCCGGCCTCGTCGGCGTCGCCACGTCGTGTATCGGCATCGGCCTGGTGTTGCTGCCCATCGTCGGCATCCTGGCGCTGGTGTTCGGCATCATCGGCGGGCTGAAGGCGAACGAGGGGCAGCTGTACCGGTACCCGTTCGCCATCCGGCTGGTGAAGTAGTCGGCACGGCGGCGGCTCCCTTCGGGGAGCCCGCGGCCACTCGGGCGGGCCAGGCGCGAGCGCGCGGGCCCGCCCGTCGTCTTTTCAGGGGACGCGCGAGCGCCAGCACTCGGGTGCATCCTCGCGACGCGGCAGCGCGGTCTCGGCCCCTCGGGGGCAGCATCGTGGCGCCGGTGCGGGCCTTCAGCCGCCGATGCCCATCATGGACAGCCGCGTGGCGCCGGTGGGGCGGGCCTTCAGTCGCCGATGCCCATCATGGACAGCAGCATGGCGCCCGTGCGGGCCTTCAGCCGCCAATGCCCATCATGGACAGCAGCGTGGCGCCGTTGCCGGGCTCGGTGAAGCGGTGGCCCTCGGGCTTGTCGCCCAGGGCAGCGCGGATGGCCCGTGCCAGCTCCACGTCCGTGGCCCCACCCCGGATGAGCTGATGCAGCGGCGCCTGTGCGCGGCCGCCCAGGCAGCTGCGCAAGTCGCCATTCGAGGCCACGCGCACGCGGTTGCACCCGCCGCAGAAGTTCTGGGTCAGCGGCGAGATGAAGCCCACGCGGCCACCTGGCGCCTTCCAGTAGCGCGCGGGACCGGAGGTGACGGAGTCGGCGGCGGCGCCTGTCTCCTCGGGCTCGGCGGAGAGGTCCAGGCCCTCGCCGCGCAGCCGGTCCATCAGCTCGGCGGTGGGCACCGGAACGCCCTGGCCAAAGGGCATCAGCTCGATGAAGCGCGGGGTGATGCCGCGCGCGTGCGCGTACTCCACCAGCGCGCGGGCCTCGCCGTCGTTCACGCCCCGCATCACCACGACGTTGAGTTTGAGCGAGGCGTAGTGGGAGGCCGCCGCCGCGTCGATGCCCCGGAGGATGGCGTCGAAGTCCCCCTGCTTGGAGATGCGGCGGAACGTCTCCGGGGACAGCGTGTCCAGGCTGAGGTTGAGCTGGTCGACACCGGCCTCGCGCAACGGGGCCGCGAGGGCCTCCAGGTGGCTGGCGTTGGTGGTGATGGCCAGGTGCCGCACGCCTGGGATGCTGGCGATGCGCCGGGCGATTTCCAGGATGTCCGGACGGATGAGCGGCTCGCCCCCGGTGAGGCGCACGCGGCGGATGCCCAGCGCGGCGAAGATGCCGGCGATGCGTCCCAGCTCCTCCGCGTTCAGCAGGTCTTTCTTGCCGCCCCAGGACGCGGGAGAGCAGTACGTGCAGCGGAAGTTGCAGCGGTCCGTGATGCTCAGCCGCAGGTACGTCATGCGGCGCCCCTGCGCATCCAGCAGGGGAGGGGCGAGCGGATCCGTCTGGAGTGCGGGCGTCGTCACGGGCGGCCTGACCTCATAACAGCCGCCAGGGGGACGTTCATCTCAATCCCCCCAGCGTGAGGGGCTCAGCCCTCGCTGCCCGTGGCCGACCGGATGATCGGCACCTTCACTTCGACGGGCTCGCTCGGGGCGGCACGCGGGGCGACCGGCGCGGGCTCCAGGTCATCGTCCAGGTCCGTCAGACGCGCCAGCTCCGCCTCGGCCTCGTTCGCCTCCTGCTCGGCCACGGGAAGATTGAGCTTCCGCAGCGCCATCTCCTCCTTGATGCGGATGAGACCCTCTTCGCCGATGTCCAGGAACGCCCGGACGACTTCCGGGTCGAACTGGGTGTTGGCGCAGCGGCGGATCTCCTGGATGGCGTTCGCGAACGAGGTGCCCTTGCGGTACGGCCGGTCGCTCGTCATCGCGTCCAGCGTGTCCGCCACGGCGAAGATGCGCGCGCCGATGTGGATCTCCTGCCGCTGGAGGCCGCGCGGGTAGCCCGCGCCGTCCCAGCGCTCCTGGTGCGACAGGACGATGGCGGAGGGCGTGGAGAGGAACGGGATGGCCTGGATCATCTGGAAGCCAATCTCCGGATGCTTGCGCATCTCCAGCCACTCGTCCGGCGTGAGCTTGCCCGGCTTGAGCAGCACCGCGTCCGGCACGCCAATCTTGCCGATGTCGTGCAGGAGCGCGCCGCGGCCAATCTCCTCCAGGTCCTTGCCGGAGATGCTCATCCGGCCGGCGATGGCGGACGTGTAGCTGACCACGCGCTGCGAGTGGTCGCTCGTCTCGTGCTCGCGCGCGTCCAGCGCGGCCACCAGCGCCAGGAGCGTGTTCTGGTAGGTGTTGGCGATGTTGTGCAGCGCGCTGCGCAGCTCCGCGGTGCGGTCTCGCACCTTGCGCTCCAGCTTCTTCTGGTAGCGCTTGCGGGCCATCTCGATGCGGCGCTTGGCGAGCGCACGCTCGATGGCTCGGATGAGGTCGGTGAGCTTCGGTGGCTTGAGCAGGTAGTCCACCGCGCCCCGGCGCAGGCAGTCCACCGCGGACTCCGTGTCGCCATAGCCGGTGAGCATGATGACGGACGTGTCCGGCAGTCGCTCTCGCAGGTTCTCCAACAGCCAGAGGCCGTCCTTGCCCGGCATCTTCATGTCGCTGATGACGAGCGGGGTGTCCTCCTCGCCAGCCACGTCCAGCGCCATCTCGGCGCCGCTCGCGACGACGCAGTTGTAGCCCTCTTCACGCAGGAGGACGGAGATGACGTCTCGGACAGAGTCGTCATCGTCGACGATGAGGATTCGGGGTGGGGCAGGGGGGATGGCTTCCACGGCGGGAGATTCTAAAGGTTTCCGGGTTTCAATGGCGAATGAGTCAGGGAAATTACCACCTTCCTCCACTTGCAGGTTGACAGTCCAGTGCGCTGGTCCGGAAGACGACCCTGGGAGGGAGGGCGGCCGGGCAGGCGTGGACGGGCCCTGGGAGGAAGTCGAGCCTTCAGGCCTGGACCCTCGTACTCGCGCGGTCATGGCGGAAAGGCGCGAGGTCCAGGGTGGTCCGCTCTCCGAGGACGGCCTCGGCCACGAGCTTCGCGGTGATGGGGGCCAGGAGGATGCCGTTGCGGAAGTGTCCGGTGGCGAGGAAGAGGCCCGGGGTGGGGCCCTCTCCGAGGTAGGGCCGCTTGTCCTCCGTCCAGGGGCGGAAGCCGGCCCACGTCTCGGTGATGGGGGCGGACCCGAGCTCCGGGCACAGCTCCAGGGCCATGTCGAGGATGCGGGCCAGGCCCGCCGCGGTCACCTGCTTGTCGAAGCCCACCAGCTCCATTGTGCTGCCGGCGATGACGCGGCCGTCCGCGCGGGGGACGACGTAGCCCTTCTCCGACGTGAGGATCCGCTGGAGCAGGGGAAGGCGCGTCTGGAGCTGAATCATCTGCCCACGCGCGGGGCGCACCGCCTTCGCCTCCACGCCCGCGCCCTGGACGAGCGAGGACCAGGAGCCGGCGGCGAGCACCACCGCGTCCGCGCGCAGCACCTCGCCATCCAGGTCCACGCCCACCGCGCGGCCCGCTTCGTGGACGATGCCGCGCACGTAGCCGCTTCGGAATTCGGCGCCCACGCGCGCGGCGGCCATCGTCAGCGCGCGGACGAGGAGCCGGTTGTCCACCTGGTGGTCATCCGGGAAGTGGGCGGCGGCCACGGCTTTCGAGGAGAGGCGCGGCTCCAATGCGCGGGCCTGGGCACCGTCGAGCACGTCCGCGCGCAGGCCCATGCCGCGCTGCCACAGCACGGTGGCTTCCACGTGCTGCACCGCCGCTTCGCTGAAGGCGACCTTGAGGACGCCGCTGGGGCGGTAGGCGATGTCCACGCCGGACAGCTCGCGCAGCTCGTCGGCGAAGGCGGGATAGAGGGCGCGGCTCTTCAGGCACAGCTCGAGGAAGGGGCCGGGGCCGTCGGACTCCATCTGTGGAGCGAGCATGCCGGCGGCGGCGCTGCTGGCCTCCGCGCCGGGGATGGAGCGCTCCAGGACGGTGACGCGCGCGCCGGCCTGCCGCAGCCGCAGCGCGATGCCGCAGCCCATGATTCCCCCACCCACGATGATGACGTCCGAAACTCGCATGGACTTCTTTCCTGCTCGCCCCGTCGAGGGTTTGCAAGCGACTTGGACAGGGAGCCCAGAGGTCGGGTTGACGGCGGGGGCCTTTGCCATTACTGATGGGGCCGTGCGTTTCTCTTCCGTGCATCCCCATCATGCGCATCATCGGCTCGGCCCCGACGGGACCGTTCGCCACGCGCATGCCTGGGTGAGCCACTAGACGCACCACCCTCCCGGCACCTGCCGCAGCGAATGAAGGCCCGTCCTCCCCAGGACGGGCCTTTTTCGTTTCCGCGCGGCCTTCGTTTCCCCCGCAGCCCCCAGCAGGTCTACCCATGTTGCTGAAGATCGCTCTTCCCAACAAAGGCCGCCTTTCCGAAGAGGTTCGTGAACTTTTCAACGATGCGGGCCTGGAGGTGCGCGGCAGAGGAGAGCGCGCACTCACCGCGTCGCTCGGCGGCGAGTTCGAGGCCATCTTCGTGCGCGCCCAGGACATCCCGGAGTTCGTCGCGGACGGCGCGGCGCATGCGGGTGTCACGGGATGGGATCTCGTGAGCGAGGCGGGGCGGGAGCTCGAGCACCTGATGGACCTGGAGTTCGGCAAGTGCCGGCTCGTCGTGGCGGCGCGCGAGGAGAGCGGCATCACCCACTCCAACGACGTGCGAGACGGCATGCGGGTGGCGTCGTGTTTCCCCCGGTTGACGCAGGACTACTTCGCGCGGCGAGGGCAGAGCATCACCGTGGTTCCCGTCTCGGGCGCGGCGGAGATTGCTCCGCACCTGGGCATCGCGGACATCGTGGTGGACCTGACGTCCACGGGCTCCACGCTGAAGATGAACGGCCTGCGCGAGGTGGCCACGGTGCTGGAGTCCAGCGCCCGACTGGTGTCGAGCAAGACGAACGTCCCGGAGGCGCGCAAGCGGCTGGACGAACTGAAGCTGGCGCTGGGCTCGGTGCTGGCGGCGCGGGGCAAGCGCTACCTCATGGCCAATGTCCCCAGGGACTCGCTCGCGGGGGTTCGCGAGGTGCTGCCCGGACTCAATGGCCCCACGGTGGTGGATGTGCTGGACGGAGGGACGTTCGTCGCGGTGCACGCGGTGGTGGCGGCGAAGACCATCTACCGCACCGTCAACGCCCTGAAGGCCCTGGGCTGCGAGGGCATCCTCGTCACGCGCATCGAAAGGCTGGTGGCGTGATGACGCCGCTTCCTTCGTTCCTCCGCTATCGCGGACCGCTGGCCAGCCTGTCCCGCGAGGACCGGCTCCGATTGTTGCAGCGAGGCGGGGATGTGGACGCGCGCATCTCCGCCCGGGTGCGGGAGCTCATCGCCCGGGTCCGGCTGGATGGGGACTGGGCGCTCTTCGAGATGGCGCGCCAGTTCGACCGCGCGGAGTTGTCCGCACTGGAGGTCCCCCGCGCGCGTTGTGAGCAGGCGCTCGAATCATTGGACCCGTCGGTGGCGCGGGCCCTGGGACGCGCGGCGCGCAACATCGCGCGGGCGCACGAGGCGCAGCGGCCTCGCGCGGTGGAAGTGGAGACGGAGCCTGGTGTGCTGGTGGGCCGGAGGCCGGACCCCCTGGGCCGCGTCGGAGTGTACGCACCGGGAGGCCGGGCGGTGTATCCGAGCAGCGTGTTGATGGGGGTGGTGCCGGCGAAGGTCGCGGGGGTGGGCGAGGTCATCGTCTGCTCGCCTCCGGGGCCGGACGGTCTGCCACACGCGAGCGTGTTGGCGGCGGCGGTGCTGGCGGGCGCGGACCGGGTCTTCGCGCTGGGCGGAGCGGGCGCGGTGGCGGCGATGGCGTACGGCACGGAGAGTGTTCCCCGGGTGGACCGCATCGTCGGGCCGGGCAATGCCTACGTGGCGGAGGCGAAGCTCCAGGTGGTGGGGGCGGTGGCCATCGAAGCACCGGCGGGGCCGAGTGAAATCCTCGTCATCGCGGACGAGACGGCGAGTCCGGACGCGGTGGCGCGGGAGATGCTGGCGCAGGCGGAGCACGACCCGGATGCGGCCTGCGTGACGGTGGCGCGAGGCGAGGGGGTGGCGGAGGCCATCGCGGAGCAGGTGCGGCGCCTGTCACTGGGTGCGAAGCGCGAGGAGATTGTCGCCGCCGCACTGCGCTCACGTGGCGCGGTGTTGAGTGTGGCGTCGCTGGAGGAGGCGTGGCCCTTCGTCGCGGACTTCGCGCCGGAGCACCTGCTGCTCGCCACCGCCGCGCCTTCGGCGGACCTGGCGCGAGTGCGCAACGCGGGCACCGTCTTCCTCGGGGAGCGCTCCTCGGTGGCCTACGGCGACTACATGACGGGCTCCAACCACGTGCTGCCCACGGCGGGGCTGGCGAGGGCCTACTCAGGACTCAACCTGCTCGACTTCTACCGATGGACCACCTACCAGCGCGTGGAGCGCGCGGCGTCCCAGGCATTGGCGGACGACGTGGGACTGCTTGCGGACAGTGAGGGCCTCTTCGCGCACGCGGACGCCGCGCGGGCCTGGAGGGCCGAATGATTCCCACGCGTGCATCCTATCGGGACATCCCGTTGTATTCGCCCGCGAAGCGACCCTGTCGCGTGGACCTGAGCGACAACACCAACCTCTTCGGGGTGCCTCCCGCCGCGGAGCGAGTGCTGCGCGAGTCCTCCCTGGAGTCGCTCTCGCGCTATCCCCGAAGCTATGCGCCCGACCTGCGCGGCGTGTTGGCCGAGCAGCTTGGCGTGACAGCCGAGTGCGTGACGACGGGCTGCGGCTCCGATGACGTCCTCGACAGCGCGCTGCGAGCGTTCTTGGAGCCGGGTGAGTTGCTCGTGTTTCAAGACCCGACGTTCGTGATGATGCCGCTGTTCGCGCAGGTGAACGGACTGCGGACGGCGGCGGTGCCCCTGCGCGCGGACTTCGACGTGGAGCCCGAGTGGCTGGTGTCCACGGGGGCGAAGGTCATCTACCTGTGCTCACCGAACAACCCCACGGGCACGGTGCTGTCGCGCGCGGCGGTGGAGCGGGTGGTGGAGCGTGCGCCGGGGCTGGTCATCATCGACGAGGCGTATGCCGACTTCGCGCGCGGGCCTGGCTTCCTGGACCTGGCGCGCACGTGCTCGAACGTGCTGGTGACGCGCACGTTCTCGAAGGCCTTCGGGCTCGCGGGGATGCGCGTGGGGTGGGCCGTGGGCCACCCAAAGCTCGTGGCGGAGGTCGAGAAGGCACGGGGGCCGTACAAGCTGACGACGCTCGCGGAAGCGATGGCCGTGGCCGTGCTGCGCGAGGACGCGGGTTGGGTGCGTGCTCGGGTGGAGGAGGCGGTGGAGAACAGGGAGCGCCTGCGGGGCGCGCTGGTGGCGCAGGGGCTGAAGCCGCTGCCGTCCGAGGGCAACTTCCTGATGGTGCCGCTGCCCGGAGCGCCTGGGGTGGCGGAGCGGATGCGGGAGCGTGACGTGAACGTGAGGGCGTTCCAGGGACTGACCGGGGTCGGGGATGCGCTCCGAATCGGCAGTGGACCGTGGCCCTTGCTGGAGGCGGCGCTTGTGGCGCTGCTGGAGTCCTTGCGATGAGAGTCACCCTGTTCGACTACGGCGCTGGCAATCTGCACTCGCTGACCAAGGCCCTGGCCACGGAGGAGGGCGTCGACGTTCGCGTGGAGGAGAGCCCGGCGCGTGCGGTGGATACGGATGTGCTCGTGCTGCCCGGAGTTGGCGCCTTTGGCTCGGCGGCGGCGCGACTGGCGCCCGGGCGGGATGCGATGCGCTCGGCATTGGAGAAGGGCCTGCCCTGCCTGGGCATCTGCCTGGGCATGCAGTTGCTGTTCGATTCGAGCGACGAGGGAGAGGGCGCGGGCCTGGGCTATTTCTCCGGACGGGTGACGCGACTGACATCGCGACGCGTGCCGCAGATTGGCTGGAACCAGGTGGAGGGCGACCGCACGTTGTCGGGAGCGAAGCTGGACACCGCGTACTACGCGCACAGCTTCGTCTGCCGCGTGGAGGACGCGTCGGTCGTGACGGGGTGGACGACGCACGAGGAAGACCGCTTCCCCGCGGTGGTTCGACGCGGCCGGGTGGTGGGCGTGCAGTTCCATCCCGAGAAGTCTTCGTCTTCGGGTGTCGCCTTCGTGCGGACCTTCTTGCGGGAGGTGGCGTCATGAGGGCGATTCCCGCCATCGATCTGCGCGAAGGCGCGTGCGTGCAGCTCGTTGGAGGTTCGTATGAAGACGAGCGGGTGCGGGTGAAGGATCCGCTGGAGGCGCTACTGCGCTGGCGCGCCTACGGCTTCAGGGCCTTCCATGTGGTCGACCTGGATGCGGCGCTGGGCCGGGGTTCCAATGCCGAGGCCGTGGCGCGACTTACCGCGCACGAGCCGGGGCTCACGTTCACCGTGGGCGGGGGTGTGCGAGAGCTGGAGCGGGTGGAGGCGCTGCTGGAAGGGGGGGCCTCGGCCGTGGTGGTGGGGACTCGGGCCATCGAGGACGCGGCGTGGTTGGCCGACGTCGCGAGCCGCCATCCAGGCCGCGTGGTGGTTGCGGCGGACGTGCGAGGCCGCGAGGTGGTGACGCGAGGCTGGACGGCGGGCAGTGGCATGACGGTGGGCGATGTGCTCGCGGCGCTGGAGCCGTTGCCGCTCGGTGGCCTGCTGGTGACCGCGGTCCACAAGGAGGGGCAACTCGAGGGCGTCGACCTGTCGCTGATGCGCGAGGTGGTGGTTCGCAGCCGTCACCGGCTCTACGCGTCGGGCGGCGTGACGACGCTGGAAGACTTGAGGGCGCTGGCCTCGGTGGGCGCGTACGGGGCGGTCATTGGGATGGCGCTGTACACGGGGCGGCTGGATGCGCGCGACGTCGCGCTGGAGTTCGCGAAATGACCACTGTCACTCGAGAGACGAAGGAGACGCGGATCCGCGTGGAGCTGTCGGTGGGCCGGGGGAGCACGCAGGTGGACACGGGGCTCAAGTTCTTCGACCACATGCTCTCCACCTTCGCGCGCTACGCGGGGCTCGACTTGAAGTTGCACGCTCGTGGCGACCTCACGCACCACCTGATGGAGGACGTGGCGATTACGTTGGGGACGGCGGTGCAGCGGGTGGTTCCGGCGACAGCGGCCCGCTTCGCGGAGCGCACGGTGCCCATGGATGACGCGCTGGTGCAGGCGTGCCTCGATGCGGGCGGACGGTTCTTCTACCAGGGGCCGTTGAAGAATCGGCTCTACGAGCACTGGATGCGCTCGTTCTGCGAGCACGCGAAGGTGACGCTGCACCTGCGGGTGCTGCGAGGGAAGGACAGTCACCACGTCACCGAGGCGGCGTTCAAGGCGCTGGGGCTCGCGCTGCGGGATGCGATGGTGGACTCCGGCACCGTGTTCAGCATGAAGGGCTCCGTGGCCCTGGAGGTGCTCTGATGCTGACGCGACGGCTCATCGTCTGTCTGGACGTGAAGGGCGGCCGGGTGGTGAAGGGCGTTCGCTTCGAGGGTCTCCGCGACGTGGGAGACCCGGTGGAGTTGGCCCTGCGCTATGAGCAAGAGGGCGCGGACGAGGTGACGTTCCTCGACATCTCCGCGAGCGCCGAGGAGCGTGACACGCTCTGGGATTTGGTGCGGCGCACGGCGGAGCGACTGTTCATCCCGTTGACGGTCGGGGGAGGCGTCCGCACGGTGGAGGACGTGGGCCGTGCGCTTCGGTCTGGCGCGGACAAGGTGAGCATCAACTCGGCGGCGGTGGCCCGGCCGGAGGTGCTCACGGAGTGCGCGGAGCGATTCGGAGCGCAGTGCGTGGTGGCGAGCATCGACGCTCGGAAAGAGGGTTCGCGCTGGCGTGTCCACACGCATGGTGGGCGCAAGCCCACGGAGCTGGAGGCGGTGGCCTGGGCGCGTGAGTGTGTGGCGCGAGGTGCGGGTGAAGTGCTCCTCACCAGCATCGACCAGGACGGTGCCCGCTCGGGCTACGACCTGGAGCTGACGCGCGCGGTGGCGGACGCGGTGGACGTGCCCGTCATCGCATCCGGAGGGGCGGGTAACGCGGAGCACGTGCGGGACGGACTCACGCGTGGCGGCGCGGACGCGGCGCTCGTTGCGGGCATCCTTCACGATGGGCTCACCACGGTAGGGGCCATCAAATCGCTGCTCCGAGCGAGCGGCCTTCCCATCCGGAGCACGACATGACGAGCGCACAGGGCTTGATGCGGGCGGCTGAAGTCGCACGCAATTCGGGAGACGTGGCGCCGAGCGCCTTCAGCGGCCTTCCCATCCGGAGCACGACATGACGAGTGCACAGGGCTTGATGCAGGCGGCGGCCGAAGTCGCGCGCAAGGCCGGGGACGTGGCGCTGGGCTACTTCCGCGGTGGTATCGCAGTGGATACCAAGAGCGACGGGACGCCCGTCACGGTGGCGGACCGCACGGCGGAGCAGACCGCACGCGAATGGCTGGAAGCACGTTTTCCGGACGACGGCATCCTCGGGGAAGAGTTCGGAGAGACACGGCCGGGCGCGCGGCGCCGATGGATCCTGGACCCCATCGATGGAACAAAGACCTTCATCCGGGGCGTACCTCTATGGGGGACCCTGGTGGCACTGGCGGAAGGGGAGCGCATCCTCGTGGGCGCCGCGTACTTCCCCGCCGTGAGCGAGCTGCTGGTGGCTGCGCCAGGGGAAGGTTGTTTCTGGAACGACAAGCGCGCGCGAGTGTCCGAGCAGGCGGACCTGTCTCGCGCGGTGGTGCTCTCCACGGACGAGCGCTTCCGTCAGCATCCCGAGCGCGGAGAAGCCTGGCGCCGCTTCACCCTCGACGCGGCCATCTCCCGCACCTGGGGCGATTGCTACGGCTACCTGCTGGTGGCCACGGGCCGAGCGGAGGTCATGGTGGACGAGCTGCTCTCGCCCTGGGATGCCGCCGCGCTCCAACCCATCATCGAAGAAGCCGGAGGCGTCTTCACCGACTGGACCGGGCGGCGGACCTCCTTCGGTGGCAACGGCATCGCCACCAACGCGGCCCTGGCCACACTCACCCGTGAGCGCCTGGGCGCGACGGAGGCCACGTGATTCTGGACCTGGACCGACTCGACTTCACCAAGGGCGGTGGCATGGTGACGGTGGTGACTCAAGACGCGCGCACCGGTGATGTGTTGATGGTGGCGCACGCGGACCGCGAGGCACTGGAGCGCACCCTCGCCACGGGGCAGATGCACTACCGTTCGCGCTCGCGTGGCCTCTGGCACAAGGGCGCCACCAGCGGGAACACGCAGCAGGTGGTGTCCCTGCGCGCGGACTGCGACGGTGACGCGGTCCTCGCCCGCGTCGAGAAAGCCGGGCCGGCCTGTCACACCGGCGAGACCACGTGCTTCGGTCCCGGAGGGGGAGACGCGCTGGCCGCGCTGGATGCCACCCTCGCCGAGCGCGCGACCCGACCCGATGCCCCGGGCGAAAAACCCAGCTACACGCGCCGCCTGCTCGCGGACCGCAACCTGCGTCTCAAGAAACTGGGCGAGGAGGCCGCGGAGCTGGTGACGGCCTGCGCGGATGCGGACGCCGGACGCGCCGCCGAGGAGGCAGCCGACCTCCTCTACCACCTCCTCGTCGCGGTGAGGCCGCTCGGGCTCTCCCTGGAAGACGTGAAGGCCGTGCTCGCACGTCGTGCCGCGAAGCCAAAACTTCCCGGCAATGCTGGATGAGCGAGGCTCACCTCGCGTGAGCAGGACACAGGGCTATCAGGGCATTCCACGTATCAAACCCCGTTTTCAGGCCGTGTCAGCGTCGACCCGGATGGATTTGTCCGTCACGGCTGCATACGGACAGCAGGATTGCGACGGTGGAGTGATCGCGTGCAGCAGTGACTCTCTTCAACGAAAGGAGTGTTCCTGCTACACATCCAGACGCGCGGCGCTGTGGAGAACGCCGGCCGGGCGCTTCTTGGCATCGAAACCGTCCGCCTCACCGGAGGCATCGTGAACGGCCCCACCACGTACAAGGCAGAGCTCATCGACCGAGTCATCTTCTCCCGCTGGCAGAATCCTCCGACCAAGGAGGACGTCGCGGCGATGCTGGCTCAGATGGAGGAGGCCTCGACGCGGCTCAACTCGCGTCTCATCTACATTGGTTCCGTGAGCCCGAAGTCCAAGGTTCCCGACGCGAACGAGCGCACCATCCTCAACAACTTCCTCGTGGATGCGAGGAAGACGTGTGTCGAGCAGGCGTGGCTCATCTACGAGGGCACGGACCTGCAACACAACCTCCAGCGCGTCATCATCTCCGGCGTGCTCATCCTCACCCGGACCTTCGACAACTTCCTCTCGGTCGCGAAGTCGGGCGAGTCCATCGTCAAGGACGTCAGCGCCGTCCTGAAGAAGGACGCGGCGCCCATCTTCCAGCTCGCAAAGGACCGTGGCCTGGTCGCCTGACGCCGTCGGCGCTCAGCGCGCGCCGAGGATCTCCAGCTCCAGGAGCTTGCCGTCCGCGCTCTCGGGGAACACGCTGACCGCGTCCACCTCGACCAGGGGCGCGGCGGGGTTGCAGGTCTCCCACTCGCCCGTGCCACGAAACTGGCACACGGTGGGATTGACGAACGAGAAGCCTCCCTCTGGATCATTCAAGCCCACGCCCTTCGGCGTGCGGACGATGGCTCGCAGGGAGCCCGGGCCTTGCGCCCGGACACGGAACCCCACCAGGTGCTTGAGCGTGGGCGCGTAGCCCGCTCGCAGCGCTCCGTCCGCCGACCAGCGCGTGCCCCGCCTCGCGTTGCTCACCGGGACTCCCGTGAGGAGGTCTCCATCGAACGCCTGGAACGCGGGCTGGGCCCCCAGGAGCTGATCCGGCTTCACCGGCGCGGTCTCCACCGGCTTCGCGCTGGCCGCCGTGAGCAGCGCCGGGGCCCGGGCGCCTTGCTGGGCGGCGGCCGCGCGCAGCACGGACAGCGGCAGCAGGTCCGCGCTCGCGCAGCGGGACACCAGTCCATCCAGGAGCGTGCGCACGGTGGGGGGAAGTTCGACGGAGGCCTGGGCGGCGGGGGCGAGCCCCAGTCGGACGATGGAATCACAGGCCGCCGGGGTGCCTGGGCCCGCGTGCTCCAAGCTCCACTGGAGCTCGGGGATGTTCGGCGCTTGACCGACGGCGGTGTCCAGCAGCGCACGGGCCACGGTCTGCGCGCAGGCGTTGACCCTGGAGGGACAGCGCTCGCAGAGGGCGGCGAGCAGCCCCCGCATGGGGGTGTCCGCCCCCTGGGTGAAGGGGGCTCGGGCGGAAAGCGCTCCGCCCAGCTCACAGGCGCGCGGGGGCGGCTTGTCACAGGCGTCCAGCCGCTTGCGGGCCTCGGCCACGACGGTGGGCTCGTCGGGGGCGCGCAGGGTGGCGTCCAGGGCCCGTTCCACCGCGCGGCACTCAGGAG